>SLHS01000005.1 GCA_007136035.1 Patescibacteria group bacterium
TGTGATCCTTTTTGTGGTGCAGGTACAATACCAATTACAGCTTTGAAATATTTTAATATTAAAAGAGTTTTGTGTTCTGATATTAGTGGAGGTGCAGTAGAAAAAAGTTTAAAAAATTTTAAAAGTGCAAATATATCAAAAGAGAGGTACAAAGTTTTTAGAAGTGATATTTCTAATGTTAAATTCAACAAACAAAATGTAGACAGAATTGTAAGTAATTTGCCGTTTGGTATTAGAGCTGGAGATCATGAAAAAAATGTTAAAGCTTATGAGGACTTTGAAAAACTTGCAAACAGAGTTTTAAGAAAAAAAGGAAAGATTGTTGTTTTAACTCAAGAAAAAGCTCTTTTAAGAAAAGTTTTTAAAAAAGAAAATTGGAAAGTAGAAAGCATTACCAGAATTGATGAAGGTGGTCTTTATCCCGAAGTTTTTGAGATTCTTAGAAAATAATGGTGGGCGGTGTTAAATAGCATGGAACTTAAAGAGAGAAGGATTCTGTTTGTTAATATCTAACACTTTGTAAACTCAGTTTTCCTTGAAGTGTCCGAGACACTCACTCTTGGCTTCCTCTATAAGGTCGTGTATCTCTTCGTAATTTTCTTCCATCCATTTATAATCTTCTAAAGAAATATTGTTACATACTTTACTATCTAAGGAACGCTCAGCAAAAGTAGTTATACAGTTTAGACTGTCATAGTAACTATCTTTACCACTACATTCTCTTATGTTTTCAATATCCTGCTCAAGCTTTAGCTCACATCTTTGATTTTTACAAGATTTCACCTTGTTTTCAAGAGGGTTTATACACTCCATAATAGGGGTTTTATCTAGATTAACACATTTTTCCCGATAGATAGCTCTCATATTTTGCAGTTTGTCTTGATTGGCGTTTTCCCCCACCAAATGAAATTCACAAGTTGTCTCCGAAAGTCTCATGAATTTACAATCGGCTGATGTCTCACAAGCTACATGTTCCGCGGCATATATGCGAAAATCTTCCACTTTTTGCTCGCATGATGCTTTTGAGAGTAATTGATAAGAGATGAATCCAGCTCCAGCTAAAACAATAATTGCAAAAATGATAATGACTTTAGATTTCATAGTAATAGATTATAAAGAAATTTATTATCTTAGTCTACAATCTGAAGAAGTTCATAAAACATATTGTAAAAGCACAAAGATTTTTTAGATTGGTGGGCGATATTAAATAGCATGGAACTTAAAAAGAAGGTGATTTTAAGTTTAGATTGGTTGTACTACGCTAGTCTGGGTGAAAGGATATAATATTTGGTACAAAATAAATAATCCTATAATCAAGAACAAAGCTGTTATTATAACTAAACTAATGATAGCGAAAACTTTCTTTTTACCTTTTAATGATAATAATCCGAAAATTAATCCTAATAAGAAACCTATCATGCTTAAAAACAAAAAACACCAATCTAGAGGGTAACATGGTGCAGGAGGAGCAACATACTGCAAAGACGGACATGGATCAGGACAAACGCCAAAAATATCTCTAACCCAATTTTCTATATCTGAATAATTTCTTTGCCCTCTATGCTCTTCTATTCTTAATTTTTGTGATAAAAGAAAATATATGAATGAACATAAACTTAATATTGTTAAAACAAAAGAAGTGATGCCCATATCTTTTTTATTTGCCATAGAATCATATTAAAATTTTATTCCTTAATTATAGCCTGGATATATATATTCAGAAAGTGTAAGAATTGTTTAGCCTTCTAGCTAAAAAATTGGTGGGCGACATAGGATTCGAACCTATGACCTTCACAGTGTCGATGTGATGCTCTATCCAACTGAGCTAGTCGCCCTTTTTTTTCTTATCTTCTTGTAACTATTTTATCGATAAGTCCGTATTTTTTTGCTTCTTCTGCAGTAAAATACTTATCCCTGTCTGCATCTTTTTCAATTTGCTTTGTAGTTTGTCCGGTGTATTTACTTAGAATTTTGTAAATCTTTGCCCTAACTTTTGTAATTTCCTCAGCCTTTATAATTATATCACTAGCTTGACCCTCTGCTCCCCAAAGAGGTTGGTGAATTAAAAGTTTGCTGTTTGGAAGAGCCATCCTTTTACCCTTTTCTCCTCCAGCTAAAATTACACAAGCCATTGAAGCAGCCATACCAACACAAATAGTTGTAATATTCGGTTTTATGTAATTCATTGTGTCTAGTATTGCCATACCCGCATCAATCTCTCCACCGGGTGAATTTACAAAAATCTGAATGTCTTCTTTTTGATTTTCTTTTTCTAAAAAAAGAAGTTGAGCAATAATCGTATTAGCATTATTTGTGCTTATTACACCACTAAGGAATATAATTCTATCTTTTAAAAGCCTAGAATATATATCATAAGCTCTTTCCCCTTCATGTGTTTTTTCTATTACTGTAGGTATTAGCATATTATTTTTTATTTTTAGTATTTGTTTTTTTCTTTTTTACCTCTTCCTTTTGTTCTTTTAAAACTTCCTTCATTAATTTTTCATAGGCTTTTTGTTTAATAATTACGTTTTTTATGTTGTTCCTCCATATTGGATCTTTTTCTACATTTTCTGGAAGTTGATCTCCTCTAGATTTTTTAATATTTTCGATACCCTCTTCTAACTCTTTGTCGGTAACTTTTATGTCGGTTGTCTTACCAAAAAGTTTTAAAAGAGCATCAGCCTCTAGAGCCTCTTTTGCGTCTTTCATCCATGTTTCTCTTAAATCTTCAATTTTTGTATTGTTGTTTTTACAAAAATCCTCAAGAGTCATATTTGCATTCTGAAGTTCGTTTAGAAATGCTTTTTCCCTCTCTCTAGCCTCAAACTCTATAGCTTCTTTTGGGACTTCGATATTTGAAAGCTTTATTGCTTGAGTCATAACATTGTGCTCAGCATTTTGTCTTACAATTCTCTCTTTTTCTTTTTGTAGAAGTTTTGTAACTTCACTCTCAAGGCCTTTCAAATCTTTAACGTCTTCTAATTTGTAAAGACTTGCTGTCTCTTTTGCCCATTTGTCATCTGGTTTTTGCCCTTTACCTTCTAAAGCACTTCTTGCGAACATTTCACTGATTGTATTATCGATTTCTTCTTTCTTAACAGTAGCATCTTCTATTTCAACTTTGATTTTCTTAACATCCCCAAGTTTATACTCAGGTAAAGTTGTAAATTTAACTTTAAGTTCTAAATCCTCTTCTTTTGTCAGATCTGGTAATTGTGTATATTCTGGTGGTGCAATTAACTCTATTTTTTCAGTATTTATTAATTCTGTTAAATATGGAGGTACAACTTTTTCTAAAGCTTCAAGAGAGAGCATGTGCTTTACTTGATCATCTAACATTTCCGTTGGTACCTTACCTTTTCTGAAACCTTTTGCGTCTACTTTTTCGGCTTCCCTTTTGAGTAAATCTTCGTATGTTTTTTTAAATACATTGTAAGGAACAGTTAAAGTCGCAGTTATATATGGTCCTTCTTTTTTTTCAATTTTGTAATCTACTTTCATAGTTATGTTAAAAAAATTAAATACCAAAACTCTTAGATGATACCATAGACTTTGTCCATTTTTCCAGTAATAACCAATCTTTTTTCGGCTGTCCAGAGTGGAGTGCATGTTATCAGGGTTATTCTGTAATCTGAAGTGTCTGAAAGAATAGATGTGTCATTTTTGTTGACTACCCTTATATTTATCACGGTGTAGTTATATTCATTATCTTTTTGTTGAATTATTATTTCATCACCTATTTTCACTTTATCTAGATTAAAAAAAGTATCTCTTCTAGGAGGCAGGTGTAAAAATCTATGCCCTATTATTACAGTATTTCCTCTTTCTCCTGGTGGAGGTGAAAGGGGATAGAACCAAAAACCTCTTTCTAAGGCATTTGCATCATCACCGTCTACAATCCATCCTTCAATATCAGCAGCTTTAATCTTTAACGTTGTATCTTTTTCTTCTAGTTTTACAATTTCTTGATTTTGTCTGTGTTCTTGTATTTGCTCTTTAGAAAGATATTCTAATGTACCTTCCTTACCCTGCTCACTGCTAGTTGCTTCTATTTTTGGGTAGGAGATTTTTGAAAAAATGTTTAATGCTGTATTGTTTGCAATTTGAGTCGAGTCAAGTTGGTTAAGTTTAATTTTTAGGGTTGAATAGTTCGGATAAATTACAAAAAAACTAGAACCCAAAATGACTAATAGTAATAATAATAATGCTGTTATTTTTAAAATGGCTTTTTTCATATGTGAATTATAGCACGGCTTGCTCTTGCAGAAAAAGAGAAAATGATATAAACTTAAAACATGTATATAATTTTTTTATAGGTTTACTATGTCTCCTAAAAAAGATAGACGTTCTAACAGCATGATTGACAAAACCAAACCTCATGTAGATCCTACTGAAAATAGTTTTGGTCGTAA
>SLHS01000015.1 GCA_007136035.1 Patescibacteria group bacterium
GAAGTAACAGATGTTTGGAGAGAGGTAGAGCAGGATTTGGAAGGAGAAGTAGAAGAAATGGAAAGACAAGAAGAAGAAGAAGAAGCATTTGATTATATAGAAGAAACAGAAGAAAGTGAACATCCAAAGGTAGATGGAGAGCTACTTGAACAGAATTTGATTTCTGAGAGATTCCCAGAAGATATCCCTTTATCTGGAGGTCAAGTTAAAGATTCTTCTTTTGATAGATGGTCCGTAAATATAAATATCATGACTTCCTCTTCTGTTGAAGACGCCTTCTTATGGTACGAAGAGGCGATGGAAGAAACAGACTGGGTCATTACAAGTAAAAGTAGGCAAGACGATAGAGCCTCTATCAATTTTGAGAACGAGCTAGAGGATGACGATTTTAGAAGAGGAGAAATCAGTATCACAGAATCATGGAGAGGATATACAAATATAATGGTTAGAGAAAGATATTAGAACTTTGCCCTAGAAAGTATAATCTCCGTTTCCTTAACGGAGATTATTTTTTTTGCATCTACAAAATTTTTCCCATCTACAACCAATCCACATACACCTAATTCTACATATTTCTTCAAAAGGCTTTCATTGTTTTCTGTTATTCCTATTATAGTAGCATTAGAATTTTTAACTTTCTGGTGTATATTTTCTAAAGTCTTGAAAAGACTATTCGTTTCTAAACTATAAACAGCCTTTTCATCGTAAGGTGAAAGACCCTGCATTTGTTTTGCTAAATCTGGAGTGTTGATTATTAAACCATCAATATTCGTATCAACAATCTCATCAACCAAAAGAACTTCCGCAGGATTTTCAATGATTCCATACAACTTAAAACTCGAATTTCTTCTCAAACCTGATGAAAGAATTTTCTTTTTAATAGCAACCATATTTTCTGCAGAAAAAGGACTATGTAAAGCTAAAGAAATATTTTTGTTGCGATATACATTTCTAGCTTTAGAAACAATCTTTAAAGCTACTTTAGCAAATTCTGGATTCTGTAAATATCTCACGACACCTTTCGTACCTTCATCTTTTTCAAAACTTTTTCCTTTTGTCAAAACAGCAAAATCCTGGGAACGAAACCTTCCCAAAGATAATATTATTTCACCTCCAGAAAACATATCTGCTATAGAATCAACTTTTTTTGCAAGAAGGTTTGTATATTCAGTCATTTGTCTATCTTCAACAAATGCAAGGGGATGACGCCCTTCATTGAGCATCAATTCTTCCAAATCTAAAAATGCTAAACCACTAGAACCATCCAAAACATATTTACCTAGATTCGTAAGATCCTTTGATGTAATATACACATTCGTTGCCGTTGCAGGGATATCAGGAACTTCAGTAAAATCCTCTTTTACAACATTCTTCTTAACTTCCTCATCTTTTTTCTCTTTTTGCTTTAAAGGCTTAACATCATCAAGAATCTCATAATCTATTTCTTCCTCTTTTCTTTTCTCTTCTTTTTCAGTTTCATCGTAAATATATACAGCACCAGAATTAGCATCCATCTTAACAAATGTACCCTCTTTAACAAGTTTTGGTAAATTCTTAATGCCTAAGATAGCAGGTATTTTAAATTCCCTACAAAGCATAGAAATATCACTTGCAAGACTGCCAAGATCCATCAACACACCTCCCGAAAGAAAAATTGTATTCTCTACACCAGGAAAAGATTCTTTAACTACAAGAATATTTTCCTTCGAAACAACAAGATTTTTGTAGTTTTTAGAATTAACGTGAATTACTCTACCTATTTTATTACCACCGCTAACTCCAACCCCTGAAGCTAAAAATTTAAAATTTTTAGTCTTAAGGTTTTCCTTAATTAAACTCTTCGAAATATTTTTAGTTATTTCCTTCTTTTCTCTACTTATATCCTGAGTTAATTTTTCAATCTTTTTCCTTTCTTGTAAGGTTTTCTTTTTTGCAAATTCTTCAAATTTACTGGAAAGTTTAGCAATCTTTTCATCCAATTCAGACATTTTCTTCTCTTGCTTTGCAACCTTCTTCTCTTCACATGATTTATCTTCACAAACTTTCTCCTCTGCTTCTTTTTTAATTTCTTCTTCTTTTTTTTGTTTTACAACATTAAGGACTGGATGTAAAAGAACATTTGAATATTTTCTCTCTTGAAGTTTGGGTACCTGGGGAATATAGACAAATTTATTTTGTATTACCCAAGCCTTACCGCCTTCCCAAACCCATTCAATATTTTGCGATCTACCAAAACTATCCTCGATTAATAAGGAAATCTTTGCTATCTCCTTTATAAATCTGTCTTCAAGTTTTTGCTGGTGACTCCAAGAACTTGAAATGTTCACTTTTTCTACACCACCATTACCCTTAGTATTAAGTTTTCTGATATTCATCCATTCTTGAGGAGAGACATTTTTCTCCAAAAAAGTAAGATCCTTTTTATTTAAAACATACCTATCCGGAGTAATTTCTCCATTAGATATTACATCACCAAGTCCGAAAACTGCTTCAATACTCATCTTCGATTCATCTTGAGTAATTAACTCCTTAGTGTATGTAACTCCTGAAACCTCAGCTTGTACCATTTTTTGAACAACAACAGACATTCTCAATTGTGAAAGATTCACATTGTGGTTTTTAGCATAATATACGACAGAATCCTGAAAAACAGACGCATAAACTGACTTTATCGCTTTTAAAACCTCATCAAAACCTCTAATATTAACTTCAGTTGCAAAAACACCAGAAAACAAAACCCTGTTGTTAGGTAAATATACTACCGATGATCTAACAGCAACCCAAGAATCATTAAAACCTGAAAGTTTTGCATAAGATTTAAATAATTCTTCTTCAATATCCGCAGGAAAATCTGTCCTGAAGAGTATTTTTTCAACATCAATTGGATCGGGCAGATTTTTTTCTTTAAGATATTTTTCAAGATCTTGCCCAAAAGCATTATATATTAATCCATCAAAAACAGTAGGGGAAACAACAAAAAAAGGCGGTACTGGTACATCAGCATCTTTCAATTTAAAAAGACTCATACCTTTACGACCAACAACAGACTCATCTAAATCTTTTGCCGAAAAATCTTCAAAAAAATACGCTACTTTAGACATCAAATTAGGCAGTTTCAAAATTTATATTATCCCTAAACCATACCCTTTGCTTTTAATTTTTGCAAGTCTCGATAGAATTTATATCCTATTTTTAATAATACTAGGGTAGGGATAGCCAATACAGCCCCAATAATTCCGGCAAGAGTAAAACCAGTAATCATAGCAACAAAAATAACTAACGGATGGACCCCTACAACACGACCCATAATTCTAGGACTTAAAAGATAGCTCTGAAGTTGCTGGATAATAATGTAAGAAACAAGAACTAAAACAGCTACAACAGGGCCATGAGCCAAAAGTGCAATCAAGGTTATTGGTATAGATACAAGAACAGGACCTAAATTAGGCATAACCTCAAAAAGTGCAGCCATAGCTGCCAAAGGCAAAGCAAAAGGAACTTGAAAAACCATCAGTACTGTCCAAGTTAAAAAGCCAACAACAGAACTTACTATACTTTGCCCAACCAACCACCGACCTAATTTATATTCAACATCAACTATAAGTTCACGAATTCTTTCCCTCTTTTCCTTCTCATGTATCCGAATAAGTATTAAATCAACCACACGATCGTGGTCAACCACAATATATACAGAAAGTATAAGTATGGTTAAAATCATTACGACAATACCTCCAAAACCAACAAGAGCATCTATTGTCGTTGAAATTGCCGTAACTGCACCAGCTGCAGAAGGTAGAATTTCTCTAGAAACTCCCTCTATATGCTCTAAAAAATAAGTTTGTAATTCTGCACCATCTATACCTAAAGCCGGTATTTGCAAATCTCCGAGAGATTCTAAGGAAGATTCCGAGAGGCTAACTATCTTTTCACTAAACTGCGCAGTTTGAGAAATCAAGGGAAAAACTATTAAAAGAACCAAAGCTGAAAGAAAGGATATTAAAAGTACATACACAGAAGTGATGGAGAACCACCTTGGAATACCTTTTTTCACCATACCACTAATTAAGGGCAAAGTTGCGGATGCTAAAACCATAGCAAAAAACAATATGATGAAAACATTTATCAATCTTACAAAAAGATACAACCCTACCGCCACTAAAACAACAGTAATAATAGTTCTAGGTGGGATTTCAATTTTGACAACTTTATCACGATTATTATTACTAAAAGATGAAGAAGATTCTTTCTTTTCTTTTTCTTTTTTTTCAGATTCAGTTTCAGTAAGATCTATCTTCGACTTGTTCATTTTCATTGAAAATTCTTTTGCCATAAGTTTTCAAAACAGTAAAATAAAAATTCTACTCCTTTTCATTATA
>SLHS01000065.1 GCA_007136035.1 Patescibacteria group bacterium
TGTTATGGTATAATTTGTTGAATTTTGGCAGGATAGCTCAGTTGGATAGAGCGTGGGATTCATAAACCCAAGGTCGGGAGTTCGATCCTCCCTCCTGCTATTTTTCCCTTAATTAATCTTTATTAAAAAATTAAATGGCAAAGAAAAACAACAAGGATAGTGAAGAGCAGAAAAAAAAGAAAAAAGAAAGTGATATGGTAATAGCTGATATTAGGAGAATGAAAAATTCAAAGCCAAATCCTGTAATCAGTATGGTTATTACTTTTGTTGCTGTTTTGCTTT
Source organism: Patescibacteria group bacterium (assembly GCA_007136035.1). Lineage (GTDB taxonomy): Bacteria > Patescibacteriota > Dojkabacteria > SC72 > T1SED10-24 > PWIP01. Next base: position 283 of record SLHS01000065.1, read on the forward strand.
TTCTTTTTGTTTGGACAAGCATTTCGAATTTCCTTGCAAAGGGAGAGGAAGTAGCTTTGAGTGAAGTTGTTAATGATATTGCAGAAGGTGAATATGACAGAATTTCGATAAAGGATACTTATGTCATTTTAGAAGTAGATGTGAAGGAAGAAATTTTAGGAGAGGAAGTTATTACTGTTGAGGCCAAACATGCAACCTATCCTCCAAATACGGATTTTTATGGTCTTTTGTCTGATGCAGGGGTTGATATTAGAGCTTTGGAAGGAGATTTTTTTGAACCTACAGTTCAGATTGGTTTTTTTGATGTTGTTTCAATACTTTTTCTTGGTTTGATAATCTTTTTCATATATTCTCTTTTTAAAAATATGCAGAGTTCTGGAGGTAAACTTTTGGATTTTGGACAAAGTAAAGCAAAGCTACTTATGGGTAAAAGGACAGGTATTAAGTTTTCTGATGTTGCTGGTATTGATGATGTAAAAGAAGAGCTTGTTGAAGTAGTAGACTTTCTTAAAAGCCCTAAAAGATATACTAATATTGGTGCCAGAATACCTAAGGGTGTTCTGGTGGTTGGTTCTCCTGGTACTGGTAAAACGCTTCTTGCTAAAGCTGTTGCTGGTGAAGCTGGTGTACCTTTTTTCCATACCTCTGGTTCGGAATTTGAAGAGATGCTTGTAGGAGCAGGCGCCTCAAGAGTAAGGGATTTGTTTACTAAGGCCAAAAAAACGGCACCAAGTATCATATTTATAGATGAAATAGATGCTGTAGCTAAGAAGCGAGGGACTGTTCTACATTCTGGAACTGGTGAACAAACCTTAAACCAAGTTCTTGTAGAAATGGATGGTTTGGAGGAGAGACAGGGTGTGATAGTTCTGGCAGCAACTAACAGGCCGGATGTTTTAGATCCTGCTGTTCTTCGTCCAGGTAGGTTTGACAGAACAGTGACAATTCCAATGCCGGACTACAAGGGTAGAGGAGAAATCCTAAATGTCCATGCAAAGGGTAAGAAATTTGCTCGGGACGTAGACCTTGACTCCATAGCGAAAAGGACTATTGGTTACTCTGGTGCAGACTTGGAGAATCTTTTAAACGAGGCTGCGATTATTGCAGTAAAAGAGGGGAGGAAAGAAATTGTTCAAAGTGATTTGGCAGAAGCTTTTTTAAAGGTAAGCATTGGTAGAAAGAAAAAGAGCACTCTCACACAGGAAGATATAAAACGAGTTGCATATCATGAAGCTGGGCATGCAATCGTCTCAAAATACACAAAAGGTGCTGATCCAGTAGAGCAAATTTCTATTGTGGCAAGGGGCACCGCAGGGGGTGTTACGCTTCAGTTACCCAAAGAAGACTCAAGGTTCCTAAAGAGGTCAGAAATTTTAGCAAAGATGAATGTTCTGGTTTCTGGTAAGGTTGCCGAGGAGATTTTCACTAAGGATGTGTCTACTGGCCCTGCAGGTGACTTGAGACACTTAACCCAGTTGGCAAAGGATTATGTGAAAAGGTTTGGTATGAGTGAAAAACTTGGTTTTGTACAATACGGAAATATGGAGGAAACTTCTCATTTGGGATATACATATGGAGGAGGTTCTGATTACAGTGAAGAAACAGCAAAATTCATAGACACAGAAATTAGAAATTTAATAGATAGTGCTATCAAAAATGCTGAAGATATTTTAAAGAAGAATAGTAAGAAAGTAGAAAAGGTTGCAAAGGCATTGCTAGAAAAAGAAGTTTTGACAGGGGAGGAGTTTGAAGAATTGTTGAAGTAAGAATATAATGATGCATGGTTTCAAAAGGGAGTAAAAATGGTAGAGATATTTTTGTTGCAATCGATGCTAATTCGATAGTCCATAGGGCTTTTCACTCATATCCCCCAACACTTGAGACGACTGGGGGTGTTCAAGTTAACGCAGTATTTGGTTTTACAGTGATGTTTTTGAAAGTTTTAGAACTTTTTGATCCTAAATATATCGTTTGCACTTTTGATACTCCTAGGCCAACATTCCGTCATGCAAAATATACTCCTTACAAAGGTACTCGTAAGCCTACGGATCAGTCACTTCTTGATCAGTTCCCAATAGTTGAAGATGTGGTAAGGTCTTTTAATGTCCCCATATTGAAAAAAGAGGGTTACGAAGCTGACGATATTTTAGGTACATTGGCTGAATATGTGCAAAATGGAAGGTGGTCTAGTAGCAATGTTCATTTATGTGTTGTTACTGGAGATAATGATTTATTACAGTTGGTTGATGAGAAAGTTAGCATCGTTCTGCCTCAAGGCAATTTTCGCAATCTTAAGGAGTTTTCAAGAGAAGATGTGTATGAAAAGTTAGGTGTATATCCTGAGCAAGTTCTTGATTACAAATCAATAATGGGGGATTCTTCTGACAATATTCCAGGTATTAAGGGTGTTGGTGCAAAGACAGCTGCAAACTTATTAAATGAGTACAAGACTCTTGATGATATATATGCAAATTTAGATTCTTTAAAACCTAGGCTAAAAAAACTTTTTGAAGAAGGGGTAGAGCAAGCATCTATAAGTAAGGAGCTTGTAGATATCATCAAGGATGTAGATATTATAATAGATTTAGAATCATGTCTTGTGAAAGATTTTGATGTTTCTGAGGTCAGAGAAAAGTTTGTGGAGTTAGAGTTTAAGAGTTTAATAAATAAAATACCGGAAAGTATAGGGAGCAAGAAACAGGAGTCTAGTTTTTCTGCAGAGCAGTTTGATCTTTTTGATGAAGTTTCAAAAGAGGGGCTTTCCTATAGGGAAATAGACGACAAGGCTCTAAGAGAGGCTTTAAGGGCTCCGAAAGAAATAATAGTGTTGTTTGCCCCTAGTGAAGAGATGGTTTCCAAAGAAGAATGGGTTATGCTTAAGGTTGTGGATAAAAAGGGTGAAGTTTTTGAATGGTCTTTCCCTTCTAAGGGAGGGGAGGGAATAGTTTCACAGGTTTTTGAAGCAGCCGAAGGTTGTGAAACCAAAACCTCAGGTTTAGAGAGTCTTGTAAGCGAATTCCCAACTCTACCCTGGGTAGAGGGGCCCCGAGATATTAAACTTCTTGCCCATGTAGAAAATTCTGGTTTACGAGATTATTCTTTAAGTAACTTGGTTTTTACTCACCTAGGGAGGCATTTACCGGAAAAACTAGATCCAAATGAATGTAAAAAACCCTTGGAGTTTGTTAAAGAAATCTACGAGGTTTTAGAAAAAGAATTAAAGGGGAGAGAAATAAAGGAAGGTTTGCTTTCTTCTAAAGTTGATTTTTTAAAATTTACTTCCGAGATAGAGAATTCATTAAGTTTTGTATTAGCATCGATGGAAAGAAGAGGGCTTTTAGTTGATAAAAAATTATTGGATTCTCTTCATAATGACTTAAAACAGGAAATAGAAGGATTGATTAAAAGCATTTATCATGATGTCGGTCACGAGTTTAATATAAATTCATCTAAACAACTCTCAGATGTACTTTTTGAGGAATTAAGTTTACCTCCAGTTTCTAAGACCAAAACACTATATTCTACTCGTGAAGATGTTTTAAGGCAACTGGAGGGCTCGCATCCTGTTGTTTCTAAAGTTTTGCAGTATCGTCACAAGACAAAAATAATGAGTAATTATGTGCAGGTTTACAAAACACAGCTGGATGAACGAGAAAAGGAGAACAAAGAGCTTAGTATACATACCGATTTTAAACAAACAGGAACGACATCAGGAAGGCTTTCTTCTGTCAATCCAAATATGCAAAATTTACCTTTGGGTAATGAATTATCCGAAAAGTTGAGAGAAATTTTTATCCCAAGAAAAGGCTTTGTTTTTCTTTCTGCAGATTATTCTCAAATAGATCTTAGGGTAATGGCTCATTTGTCTGAGGATAAGAGGTTAATTGAAGATTTTGAAAATGAAAAAGATGTTCATTTGACAACAGCATCAAGAATTTTGAGTAAAGGGGAAGGTGAAATTACTTCACAGGAGAGAAAGATGGGTAAAACGATAAATTTTGGAATTATTTATGGTTTAACTTCATTTGGTTTGTCTCAAA
>SLHS01000057.1 GCA_007136035.1 Patescibacteria group bacterium
GTATCGCCCGACAGAATTGTCCAATCCAATATCAAAAGAAACAGCTAGAACAGTAACAAGATATATGGAAAATGCAGTTAGGAAAGGGGAGGCTAGAAATTTTTTTAACAACTTTCTATCAGAATATAGCATAGCTGGTAAAACAGGTACTGGAGAAATACCAAAACCTTATGGACAAGGATATTACTGGGATCGTACAAACGCTACTTTTGTAGGATTTTCTCCAGCACAAAATCCCAAAATGATAATGTTAGTAAAAATCGAACAACCAAAGCTAGATACTTTTGCTGCAACAACAGCTGCACCAATATGGGTCGATATTTTTAGAGCAATAGCCGATGACCTAGAAATTCCCAAAAAATAAAAAATCCATTATAATCAAGAATGAATCGATTATTAAAAATCCTACTAACAGCCTTTATTATTACCCTCCCCATAATCTTATTTTTCTTTTACATAGATTCTAGTCAAGAGATAGAGGATTCAAAGCAAGAGAGGGAAGAGCAAGAAAAAATACAAAAACCTTTTTCTGGAATCATAGAGGAAATTTCCACAGACGATTATGAAACCATCACCTATGATACAAAAATTGAAACTAAAGAGATATTAAAACAAGCAGCCTGGATTCCACCATGGGATTACAGTAATGCCTTACAATCATTAGAAAATTTTGAAAGTGAATTCCATAGTATTTCGCCTGTTACTTTTCAAATTAATAATGATGGTTCTTTAACTGAAAGGCTTAATCCAAATCTAGAAGATTTAAAAGAAATAACTCAAAGAAAAAACATACTTTTGATACCCACGATCTCAAATTTTGACTCGAACATGATGAAAAACATATTTGATAGCAAAGAAAACACACAAAGACACATTCATTCAATACTACAAGTTGTCAGAGATTATGAATATGATGGTATAGATTTAGACTATGAATCGATAAGGGCAGAAAACAAGGAAGATTTTTTAGATTTTGTTCAGATTTTGTCAAAAGAATTGGATAAAGAGAATAAAATACTCTCCATTACAGTATTACCCAAATGGGGAGATGGAGTAGTATACACAGGGCTAGCTGAAACTAGAAATGTGCAGGACTGGCAAATCATAGGTAAGTGGGCAGATGAGGTTAGAATTATGGCCTATGATTTTACTCCTGTACCAAGTTCAGAATCAGGACCAATCGCACCAATTGAATGGGTAGATAAAATACTCGAATACGCAATAGAGAAGATACCCAAAGAAAAAATATGGTTAGGAGTACACCTTTATTCATATGAATGGGTTATACCTATGGAAGATTCAGAAACCGCTGATGTTAAGACAAATTCATACACATATAGTGTAGTTAAAGAACAAATATTGAAACACGATTATGTGAATGTTGAATACAATAGAGAGTATAGTGAAGGTTATGCACAATATAGCTGTCTTGGAAACTACTCTTGTGTCATTTATTACGCAACACCGGAAAGTGTAAAAACCAGAAAAGAGATAGCAAAAAAATATGGAGTACAAGGAGTTGCATATTGGAGGCTAGGTGGGGAAGATGAACTAATCAGGTAACTCTTCATCACATATTATTTCATTATTTTCACAAATACAAATCATACCGTCTTCACCTCTAAAAACATCTTCATCAATATATACCTTACCTTCATAAAGGCAAATTGGGGCTTGAATTTCAAATCCATTATGATCAATAAATAATATCTGCATTTGTTCCGAATCAAAATCGACAAAATCTCCTAGCGTATATTTTAATTCAACGACACAATCTATACCTTCACCCTCCTCTATTTGATTATAAAACTTAATTGCACCATTAACATTTTCATAAAAACCTTCCTGATTAAAAACCACATTTGCCTCTGGACAACTCTGCATTTGTTCTAAAGTAACAACCAAATCATCATTTAAAGAAACATCTGTAAAAGTTGTGTTAAAAATAACCTCACTATCACTTACACCTATACCTGTCAAATAATTATATTCAAATTCTAAACCGTCTTTTTTAACCTCTTGCTCTGAAATATTAATCTCTCCCACTTCATTTTCCAAAGGTATGCATTCAATAATTCCACTCTGAGCGCAAACACAAAAACTACCTACTTTGTAATTTGGAACTTCTTCATTAACAGAAAACTTAATCTCATTAAATTCACAGTTATCAAAAAAATCTAAGTCTTTTTCTTGCCACGACAAAAAGGCGAGGAAAAGACCCGTAAAAACAAACACTAAAGTAATAGCTATCAATCTAAAATTATTTTTCATGGTCCATAAGTTTAATACAATAAGAACACACAAGCAAGTCTACACTATTATATGATGTGATATAATACAAATATGCATGATTCCCATGTACATCTAACAACTCAACCTCTTTTAGGTTATCAACAACGAGCTTTGGAAAACTTTGTAAATCAAGGAGGTAAGTATTTACTAAGTTGTGCAAATGACTTAGAGAGCAGTTATCAGGTACTAGACATCTTTGAAAACAATAATGTCAAATATCCAAACCTAATCCAAAATTCTGTCGGTATACATCCAGAAATTTTCCACCCAGATAATAAAGAAAAAGATGTACTTGATCAAATAGGTCATTTGAGAGAAATTTTAAAAAATAACCATACAAAAATTCATTCAATTGGAGAAACTGGTTTAGAATACTATAACCTTCTCAATAGAAATGATATAGATTTTGAAAGAAGGGAAGAAGCAATCGAGAAGCAAAAAACATCACTAAGAGAACACATAAAATTAGCACTTGATTACAATCTACCCATGTCAATACATACAAGGGATGAAAAAGATTCGGACTTTTGCACCAAAGAGATAATAAACATAATAGCAACAGAGGGAAGAGTTACTTTAAAAGGGGTTATGCACTCTTATGTTGGGGATCAAAAATATTTAAATCAAATTCTCGACTTAAAGTTCTATATTGGATTTAACGGCATATTAACCTATAAAAGTGGAGACAATGTAAGAGAATTACTTAAAAAAACTCCAATAGAAAATATTCTACTCGAAACAGACGCACCCTTTCTACCCCCACAAAGCGTTAGAGCAGATAAAAAAAGAACCATTAAATTCGGACAACCCTCTGACATAACAGAAATAGCTAAAGTAGTTTCAGAAATAAAGAATCTTGAAATAAAAAAAGTCTTTGATATTACAAATGAAAACTACGAATGTCTCTTTCTAAATTAACATCCTCCAATTCCACAGCTTCAGCTAAGCTATGATTTCCTATTTTAGTTCTACAAAGTTTTACTGGCGTAGCAAAAGTACCCAACTCTCTAGCAATATCAACCACTAAAGATCTAATATATGTACCACTGGAACACTCAATTTTTAATTCAAATGTTGGGAAATTAAAATTTTCTAATTTTAAAAAATAAACGTTTACTTTCTTTGCCTTTAACTTAAACTCCGTTTTTTTTCTAGCCAATTCATAAGCTCTCTTTCCCTTAATTTTTTTTGCTGAAAAAATAGGAGGTGTTTGAAAAATTTCACCCGTAAAATTTTTAAAAACACTTTCAAGATCTTCTTTTTTTATATTCTTCTTATCATAAAAAACCTTTTCACCAGTAATATCATAGGTATCAGTCTCGTAACCAAACTCAGCGACTACATTATAAACTTTTTTTGCTTTTTGAAAATTATCAAAAAGTTTAGTCGCCTTACCAAGCATTACAATTATAAGCCCAGTTGCAAATGGATCGAGAGTACCCGCATGACCTATCTTCTGCTTTTTCTCAAACAAAGGTTTTAACCTCCTTATAACATCATAGGACGTAATATCTTTGGGCTTGTTAATTAATAAAATTCCATCAACCATATATTAATTCTTCGTCCATTTATATATTTTTTTCACTTTTCTACCCAATTTTACTTCCTCAATACTTAAGTCACCAGATTTTTTGTAAATCTCTGGAATTGCAAAAGCCACCGAAACAACAATAGATTTAGAAGGTAATTCCTTTTCCAACTTCGGCATTAATTCTGAAACAAACTCTGGAAGCAGATACATAAAAACTTTGTTGTAATTAGAATAATTGTAATTTGAGGCATCTGCTCTTTTAAAAATAATTCTTTCTCTTTTCCGAACAAAGAACCTTTTAAACCTAGCTACTAAAACAAGA
>SLHS01000037.1 GCA_007136035.1 Patescibacteria group bacterium
AATTAAAATAGGATAATACAAAATGAAAAAGTACAAGATTATATTCGAAAAAATACTCCTGATAATACAAAACCAAACATTATTGTCTTTAAAGTTTCTTTACAGATAGAAAAAACATGTGAAAAATTAGGCTACAATCTTTTAAATACAACATCAGCTTTAAACAAAAGATTTGAATTAAAAATATCTCAGTATAATAATTTAAAAACTCTACAGTCTTTTTTCCCAAAAACAATAATCTCAACACTAAATAATACTTCATACGCAAAATTAAGAAACAAACTTGGAGAAAAAATGGTAATTCAATACAACAGAGGACATACAGGGAACAATACCATTTTCATAGAAAACGACAAGGATTATGCTAAAGAAAGGAAAAAATACAGAAATAGACTAGCAAGAATAGCGGAATTTGTAGAAGGTGATGTATACACCCTTAATGCCTGTATAACAAGATTTGGAATGGTTTATGGGGGCATATCATACCAAATAACTGGATTTAAAGACCTCACTTCAAGAAAAGGTGGAACAATAGGTAATGATTGGAAATACCCTAAAAAAATAAGTCCAAAAAATCAAAAGAAAATTCAAGAAATACTTAAGAAGGTTGAAAAGGAAATGCTATCAGCAGGATATAGAGGTATGCTTGGTGTAGATTTTATCATAACACCAAAACAAAGAATTTACCTAATAGAAATAAATGCTCGTCAACCAGCATCAACCCCTATGCACACAAAACTCATGCTCAACGAAGAATTTATTCCACTACAAGCTTTTCATTTTGCAGAATTCCTTTTTAAGGAAGATATTGGATTTATAAGATTTCTCAATAGATATTTTCATAAAGGCTTGGCTGACACAAATATTTCAAGGTATATAGAAGAGCAAAATAAACTTGCAACAATACCAATAGATGCTTCTCAAATATTTATTAGGAATACAAAGAAAAAAAAGCAGGAAATCATAGAAAACATAGATCAAGGTATATATATGCTACATGGAAATCGATTCATAAAAACTGGCGAAGGATACAACATTCAGGATATAATACCTGGAGAATATTTAGTATTAGCGACAAAAATAGGACAACTTGTTAGCCCAGATCATGAAGTTACTCGAATACAAACTCTAGATGGCGTTATTAATAAAAGTGGAGATTTGAAGAAAAACACAAAAAGAGTTTTAGAGAAGATAAATAAAAAAATTAAAATGACAACATGAAAAAATTACCTAAAGAAGTGACAGAATTAATAGACAACTATTTCAACTTAAATATAAATGGTAAAAAAGTCAAAACTCCCTACCATATAAACGTAAAACACATACGTGCAGGGCTAAGATCACTTGTAGGAAAGGGAACACCTCAAGAAATAGAAGAGGAGGTTAATATTTTTGCCAAATTAAGAAATTTTAACTTAAAGAAAGCCACAAAAGATGAAATTAGACAATTTATGCAAAAAGAAGGCATAGGCATTGATTGTTCTGGCCTAGTAACACATATATTGAATACCTGGTTGAAATCTGAAAAAATGGAAAATTTAGAATCTAGCATTAACTTTCCAAAACTGTCTCTTTTTAAGAAAATAATAGTAAAATTAAGGCCAATAGAGAATATAGGGGCGAATTTACTCACAAACCAAGAAAATTCGACACCCGTAAAAGTAGAAAACGCGCAAATAGGGGACTTGATAAGGCTTAAGGGCATTAAACAAGGCCATCATATAGCAATAATAACAAATGTTAGTGAAAAAGAAATACAATATGTACATTCAACGAGGCATTATGGACAAGACAATGGTATAAGAAGAGGGGAAATACAAATACTAGATAAGAACAAAGGCTTAGAACATCAAAATTGGCTAGAAAAAGATGAAAAAGGCGTTTGTTGGACATTAAAACAATATATGAAAGAAAAAGAAGATAATGGACTAAGAAGACCTAAATTTTTTATAAAAGAGAAATGAAAGATGCAATAACAATAATATTACTTTCAACCTTCTTTGCTTTTGCTATAGCACCCTTAATCATAAACATCCTCTATAGACTAAAAGTTGTTCGTAAAATCGAAAATGATTTTTCATCTATCGTAGGAGAAAGAACAGAAAAAGAAGGTACTCCGATTATGGGTGGAATTATTATTATAATAACAATACTCGTGGTCACGCTGACTTTGAATTGGAATCCCTACACATATATACCCATTATCGTTTTACTAATTTCCGCAACACTTGGTGCCCTTGATGATTTGTTAAATATATTCGGAAGAAAAAGATTGGTAAAACCATTTCATAAACACATAAGGTTAGCTATGATTCACAAAGATTGGAAAAAAAGAATTTGGCTAGCTCTACTCATACCATGGTCTGCATATAAGAATATTTGGTACAGACTCGGTTCTTATCCGGGTAAAGGGATCCATGCTGGTGAAAAAATCATAGTACAAACAATAACAGGTGGAATTGTAGCATTTTGGCTTTTTACACAACTGGATATCTCAACCATTTGGATACCATTTTTTGGAGATTTCGAACTAGGCATTTTTATGCCAATATTCATAATTTTTACTATAATCTCAATGTCAAATGCCGTAAATATATCAGATGGTATGGATGGACTTTCTACAGGACTGCTAATAACCTCTTACAGCACCTTTCTTCTAATTGCCATAATAGAACAACAAACTGAAATAGCATTACTTTTAGCAACAATAATCGGTGCTCTAATAGCTTATCTATACTTCAATATTAAACCAGCAAGGATACAAATGGGAGATACAGGTTCACTTTCAATGGGAGCTCTTCTTGCAACTATGGCATTCTTACAAGACAAAATATTTCTTCTACCAATTATTGGACTCCCTTTTGTTGTTGAAATAGGCTCATCATTATTACAATCAATTTATAAATCAATTTTTAGAAGGAGACTTTTTAAAATGGCTCCATTACATTTACACTATCTAATAAAAGAATGGAGTGAGGAAAAAATCGTTATGAGATTCTGGCTTTTTGGATCAATCACAGCAATTATCGGTTTTTGGTTATATATAATCAGTATCTAATCCTTTGCAAAGCCTCAATACCCCTAATAAGATAATAACTTCTAGAGACCGGATAATCATAGCTAGCCATTAATCTTCTTTCTTTACCACCAAAACCTCTTTTAAAAAGAGAAAGTCCATACCAAGGATGCTTGATATCATCTTTTTCACAAACTCCAAAGAAATTAAACTCTTTAACACCCAAATCCTTGTAATATTTAATAGCCTCCCACATCAAAGCGTATACAACAGGAGTCTCAGTTAATACAGAACCACTATGATGATATATTACTTGGTTTTTAAATTTCGTGAAAATCGAAATAGCCATAATCTTCCCTTTATATTTCGCAATAAACATCCTAGACATACCTTTGGAAGAAAACAACTCATATTGTTTTTTTATATAATCAAATTCACTAGCATCCCATTCGTGTCTTTTTACCGTTTCATAATAAATCTTTTTAAAATCATCCAAATATTCCAAACCATCCGTATGCAAAACTTCAATCTTCAGTTTTTCCCCCTTACGAATCAAATACCTAGTATTTTTACGCATACCCTTTAAAATATCTTCTAAACTCTTTTGCAAATCCAAAATTACCGTTAATTGACCATCAGTAGCTTGAACTTGAGCCTTTTTAAAACCATAGCTAGAAAAGAGTTTTTCATACTCTAAAGATTTTAAAAAAGGTGGAAAAATTCTGAGAAACTTACAACCTTTTTCTTTACATTTAAGTTTCAAAAAAGCTATTAATGAAAATATCAAATCCTTATTTTTCCAATTGAGAAAAACATTTTGTTTTAGTATCAAATATTTACCCTTCTTTGCCTCAACAACTCTAAAAACAAAAACTCCCTCGCCACCGATACTATATGCATTAGTATCAAAACCCAAACTTTTTTCAAATTCAATCCACTCCCACGAAGAAAGTATATTTACATCACTTCTACCTTTAAGAAATGTATTCCAAATTTTTTCATCTTGTATTTGTTCAATTTTGTATTTCATATTTTTTTAAATCAAGAAATTCTAAAAATTCATCTGTACACCTACCTTCTAAAAGTAAAAGATCTTCCTTTTG
>SLHS01000086.1 GCA_007136035.1 Patescibacteria group bacterium
AAAGTGGACTATACTTGGGTTAAGACAAAAACCGAAGATAAAAAAGAGTATGATCTTGCGGATCCTGCAATGCGTAGACTGTATTTTAATTCTAAAGTTGGTGAAGAGATTCAAAAACTTCAGCAATATTTGAAAAATAATTCTTTCATTGCCTATTTTCTTGCTCCAAAGATGGCTGGGAAAGGAACATATACGGCTATGTTAAGAGAGGTTTTGGGAGAAGATTTAATTGAACATATTAGTGTTGGTGATATTGTTAGAAAATATCACAAAGAATTTGAAGAAAAGGGCCAAAATTCCAATGTTTACAATTACATGAAAGAAAACTACAGGGGTTTTCTTGATCTTGAAAAGGTTTTTGAGGCTCTTGTATGCAGAGACACAAAGAGTGTTTCGGTTCCAACGGAATTTGTTCTTTCTCTTGTAAAGATGGAAATAGATGTTTTAGGTGCAAGAACTATTTTTTTAGATGGATTTCCTAGGAAAATAGACCAAATTTCTTACTCTTTGTATTTTCGAGATTTAATAAACCACAGAGAAGATACAGACCTTTTTCTTCTCATAAACCTTCCGATGGAAATAATTAACCAAAGAATTAAATCAAGAATGATTTGTCCTGAATGCCAAACTTCAAGGAATCTTAACCTTGCACCAACTACGAAGGTTGGCTGTGAAGGGGATGATTGTTACTATCTCATTTGTGATAACCCCTCTTGTAAAGAAGTGCGTATGGTTTGTAAAGAGGGAGATGAGCTTGGTATTGAGAATATAAAAGAAAGGATTATTGATGATATTAAATTAATGGAGCAGGCTAGAAATATGTATGGTATTGAAAAAATAGAGATTTACAATTCTCTTAGTAAAGAAAAGGCTTTGGATTATGTAGATGATTATGAGCTTACAAAAGAATATTCTTTTGAAAAAGATAAAGATGGAAATGTAAAAAAAATAGAGAAGCCTTTTTCAATAAAAGATAATGGAAAAGAATATATTAGTCTTTTACCCGCTCCAGCACTTATTCAATTAATTAAACAGTTAGTTGTTAAATTAGGTTTGTAGCTTGTTATTTCCTTTCTTTTGTATTAAATTAGTTATATGTTAGAAAGAAAAACTAAAATTGTATGTACAATAGGTCCTGCTTCTTGGGATCAGGAGGTTATTCGTGGAATGATAGAGAAGGGGATGAATGTTGCTAGAGTTAATGGTGCTTTTGCAGATACCAATGAGCTTGATATGGTTAAAAAATTGATACGAAATGTAAGTGATGATGTAGCACTTATGCTTGATGTTAAAGGTCCGGAAGTTCGGCTTAACAAATTTCCTGAACCAATAGAGGTGTCTCCTGGGCATAGTATTATTCTTGGAAATTCCGAGAGTGACTTGATTTATCCTGCTAATTATCCAGATCTTTACAAAAGCGTTTCAGTTGGGCAAAAAATAATTGTTGGTGATGGTGAAGTGGAGATGGTTGTAAAAAAAATTGAGAATGGACAAATGAATTGTGAGGTTGTATATGGTGAAATTTTTGCACCTGGGAAAGCACTAAGTCTTCCAGGTTGTGATTATGCTAGTGAGGTGTTGACTGAAAAAGATATAGAAAATCTTAAACATGCAATTAAAACGGATTGGGATATTGTTTCAGCTTCCTTTATTAGTGATGTTAGCTCAGTTCGAGAAGTTAGAGATGTGATAGGTTCTGCGGAAATAAAGTTGATTGCGAAAATTGAAGATGAAGAAGGCCTTAGAAATATCGATGACATTTTGCAGGAAGTGGATGGTATTATGATTGCAAGAGGGGGGTTAGGGTTGGAACTGGGTTTAGAAAAAATACCTCTTGTCCAAAAAGAGTTAATTACCAAACTTAATGAATTTGCTCTTCCAGTTATTACTGCAACTCAGATGCTTGAATCTATGACGAACAATCCTCGTCCAACAAGAGCTGAAACAACTGATGTTGCAAATGCAATACTTCAGGGAACAGATGCGGTCATGCTTTCTGGAGAAAGCGCAATGGGGAAGTATCCGGTACAGGCTGTAAAAATGATATCTGACATAGCTCTTGAAGTAGAGTCTACTCTTGAGCCCAAGGTTTTGTGGGGTAGTATAAAAGCACCATTGACAACAGAAGCTATTTCTAAAGCTGCTGCGGAAGTTAGTATTGGCATGAAAGAAGATTTAGATGCTGTAGTTATTGTTTCAAAAACGGGAACTACAGCCAGGCTTTTAGCAAGACATAATATTAAGCAGCCTATTTTTGTTTTTACAAGTAGTGATATTAAAAGAAGATTTTTAAATTTAACAAAAGGTATTTCTGGTGCTTTCACTTTTGAAGGTTTAGATGTTGATAAAGCAGATTATAGTAGAGACAAAGCAATAAAAACGATTTTATCAAAAGCATTTAAAGAAGGTATTGTTAAAAAAGGACAAAAAATATTATTTTTAGGAAAGACCCCAGTGGACAAGCAGGAATTCTTCCCTAATCTTTTTGAAATTGTTAGGCTTTAACCCCTTCTTTCTTTTTTTTTACATTCTTGATATACTACGAACAGTTTATAGTCGATTCTGTTAGGTGTTTATCTACAGCTTTTTCGCTCTAAACGTATTTTATTTTTTATTTTAATTTTCTATGAAGAAGCTATTCGTAGGTTCTATTTCTTTCGATTCAACGGAAGAGTCACTTAAACAGAAATTCGAAGAGATTGGTCCTGTTGTTTCTGCAAAGATTATCTTTGACAGATTCTCAGGAAGATCAAAGGGTTTCGGTTTTGTTGAAATGGAAAACGAGGAAGATGCTGCTAAGGCAATTCAAGAACTTAACGGTTCTACATTGGATGGCAGAGAAATCGTTGTTAATGAAGCAAAGCCAGAAGGTGAGAGAAAGCCAAGAAGGTTTGAAGACAGATAAACTTCAAATTTTTTGTTTTTAAAAAAGGTACGTTTTTACGTACCTTTTTCTTTATATCGAAAACTTTTCGAATCTTGCTCTTTTCACAGTATTTTAGTAGTCTGTATTTAGTGTTTATTAAAAAATGTGAAGCATGTTTAGAAGCCTCTTAATACTTAGAATAAAGAAGGTTCTTTTTGTGGTATCGTTGTTGATGCTTTTTGTTTCTTCGAGCGGTATTTTTGCGGGGACTATAGAGATACCACGTAATAGTGAATTTTTAAATGAGGGTTTTTCCAGCGGTGTTGTTGAAGTAGAGGAGGGGTTGGGAATTAGGTTGGAATCTAGTGGATATTGGGGTGCTTTGTCATGGAAAACTCCAGATAAAAATATTGGTATAGGTTCTGCATTTGCCTCTGATGGAAGATATATTTATGTCGTCAGAGGATATGCAGATGTTCTTTTTTGGAGGTATGATTCTGCTACGGATACTTGGAAAGATTTAAAAAATCTGCCAAGAGGTGCTTTTTATGGAGCTGATTTGCAATATTTAGATGGGCATATTTATGCTCTTTTTGGTGGTTATCAAAAAACTTTTGCAAAATATTCAATATCAGAAAACTCTTGGGAAATTTTGTCAGAATATCCTGATCTTACTTATTCTGGAACGAGTTTAACCTCAGATGGAATAGATATATATGGTATTACAGGCAATAACACTGAAAGCTTTTACAAATATACAGTGTCGACAGATTCTTGGTCTGCTCTTCCAGGGTCTCCTTTATCCTTAAGGTATGGAGCAGATTTGGTTTATTTTGACGGTTATATATATACGCCTAGGGGAAACAACACTAATGTTTTTTATAGATATGATATTGAAAATGAAGAGTGGCAGGAAATGGCAATTATTCCTGGGTTAATTAGGGATGATATTGATATTACAACAGATGGTATACACATTTATGTCCCTAGACAGCATAATTCTACGGATTTTTATAGATATAATATTGCTGAAGATGAATGGGAAACATTGGTAGATACTCCGGCCAATTCTAGATTTGCTGGTGTACAATATCTTGATTATGATGGTTATGTTTATGTCTTTAGGGGTAATAATAATACTGATTTTTGGAAATATGATGTAGAAAATGATGTATTTGTTGGTCC
>SLHS01000038.1 GCA_007136035.1 Patescibacteria group bacterium
CATCTATATCAAAAAGTATCCTCAAATCTTTTTCTTTTCTAAAATTTTCAAAGTCATTTAAAATCCTACTTTCCAATTCATCAGGATATACTTCTTTTTCAAGATCCATGTTGAGCCTTTTTAAAAATTAAAATAATATACAAAAAGTTTATTCCATTTAAAAAGAATCGTCAAATATTATAAATTGGGGATAACAAGTAGGAGCTTTTTCTTGTATAATCCCATTGTAGTAAATAAATTAAAAAGCAAATTTTATGAAAGACAGAACAGTAGTTAGATTTTTAGCTGAGATAAACCAACAATCAGCCAATGCATTGATAGGTGTTGTTGAAAAACTAATAAGAGAAGGAAGAGAAGATATGTTACTATTGATTTCTTCTCCTGGAGGTTCTGTTTTTCATGGACTTTCAATTTACAATTTCCTCAAAAGAGCCCCTATTAATATCGAAACATGCAATTTTGGATCGATAGATTCAATAGCATGCGTTGTATATTGTGTTGGAGAAAAAAAGTACAGTTTACCAAATGCAAGATTTTTAATGCACAGCATTAGTTTTAATGTACGTGCAGAGACAAGATTTGAAGAGAAAAAAATTAGGGAAATTGCAGGTAATTTAAAAACAGATAGGGGAAATATTTCTGAAATAATTGCTGAAAATTGTAAAAAAACTCAAAAAGAAATAGAAGAAATAATGTTCGAGGGGACAACATATAATGCAAAAGAAGCAAAAGTATTTGGTTTAGTCGATAAAATAGTCGAAGAACTCTTTGATGAAGACGAAGAAATAATAGGTATTGGCTAAATATTTAGAAGTTTAAGAACAGTTTTTCTATCTAATGCGTAAAGAAAGGTAGCTAACCTAGGCCCTCTATCTGCGCTAATTAAAAGATTATACATATCTTTAAAGAATGTTTTTTGTCTTTCTTTCATTAATTTTTCATCACCATCCGTACCTTCCTTTGGGATTTCATAAAGAATTGAAGTAAGTTCTTCAATTGTAAAATTTTCATTATCTTCTAAATATTTTTTTACCTTTCTAACAAAGTCCTTTCTTTCTTCATTCATTTTTGAGACATACTCTTTGTTTACACTATCTCTGATTTCAATCATACTCTCTGAATTATATTTCTCTAACCAATTCCTCGCCCTTTTAACCCTTTCTTCTACGGATTTCTTACTGTATTTAAAACCTGCTTTCTTTAAAACTTCGTCTATTTTTTCAACATCCCATTGCAAAATTTCCCCAAATGCAACAGCTTGTCTAAAAGGTATTACATCATCTTCTGAATTCTCCCTGTCATACTCATCATACTGCCTAAATATTTCAGTATCAAAGGCAAGCTCAAATTTCTGATTAGGACTCTTTCTAATATACAACCACTTCACAAGATCAGGATCATAAATTTCTAAAAGATCTCCTGGTGAGATTGCCATACCCGAAGAACCAGACATTTTACCACCTAATCCTCGCAGACCTATAAACTCATAACCTATAAAGACTGGAGGTTCTGTTTTGTAAACCTCTCTTATAATTTTTGAAGATGCCTCATAACTACCACCGGGTGAAGCATGATCATGACCCCCTGGTTCCATAGAGACCTCTTCTGCGTTCCACCTCATCGCCCAATCAACCTTCCAATGCAATTTAACAATATGTTCCTTTTTAATATCAACTATCTCCTCTTTACCACTATCTTTACAACGATATGTTAAAAAGGAACCATCACAATTCAAAATCTCTGTATTATCCTTACCACTAAATCTAGAATAAACGGAAATAGGATAATAGTTTTGTATGTATTTTTCTGTATCAATCCCCTTTGATTTTTTAGCCTTTTCACTCATTAAAGAAAGTAAAATCTCAGCAATTTTTTCTCTTTTTTCAATTGCTTGGATTATCAAATCATCATATCTTCCAGACTTGTATTCGTCCGTTTGATAGAAATATTCCATCTCAATATTAAGCTCCTTCATAGATTTTTCAAACTCGTTTTGAAAATACCTAGCATAAGATTTGGTTTCCCCTGTTGGATCTGGGACAGCTGAAAGAGGCATACCTATATATTTTTCATACGAAGATGGTACATTAGTAGGGACTTTCCTAAAACGATCAAAATCATCCCAAGAAAAAATAAATCTTGTTTTAAAGCCTCGACTTCGAAGCTCTTGTTCAACTGGCACACAAGTCATAACATCTCTGAAATTACCGAAATGAACTGTACCCGACGGGCTAATACCAGCAGCGAAAGTATATACCTTTCTCTCTGGAAAAGTTTTTAAAATTTCATCACATATTTTTTCAACCCACAAAAGTTTTTCTTTTTTCATTAGGGACGATAATACTATGAAAGAAGTAAAAACTCAAGAACTGTCAACAACAACCTCCACTTCCACAACTTGGTCTTTTAGAAAAAGGAAACTTCAACTTTTTACTAAGGTATTCTGCTTGTTCCCAAATAAAGTTTTGGAAGTTGTTCTGCTCATCTATCCACTTTTTAATATTTTCATCACCTTTGACTTTCTTATGAAGTTCTTCTACTTTTTTTTCTTGCTCCTTAATTTCACTAAAACCACCTTGTTGATATATTCCTAAAGTATTCCTAGCTTTAACAAATTCGCTCAATAATTTTTGAGAATCTTTTGATTTGTCCCATTCCTTTTCAGCATTTTTGTAACTTTTGTATTCTTTTGTATCAACAATACTATCCAGTAAACTATCTAACGAGTCTTTTAGTTTTTTTGACATGTACACAAATTAAAAAATTATTTAACTCGATTATCTCCCTTCAAGGTTGGTTTTGTCAAAAACATAATTAAAGTAGCAATCATAACGGGAAATATTACAACTGTTGGGATAACAACGCAGGCAAAAATACTCCCAAACCAAAACAATGCTTCCCCTATAAATTGGATATCAACATTTTGACCACCAAACCAATCAATAATTAACAATGCTGAGAAAAAGAAAATAAATGCAGATATAATAGATATAGGCCAAAGGACTAGAAAATTTTTCGCAAAGTTATGAATCTTACTTTCTTTAACTACTTCACCATCTTGTGGTTTTCTAAACGTTCTGTAAAAAATAGATGCTATAGGGGCAGCAAATAAAAAGAACGGTATCCATAGGATTAACCTTTCCTTTCTTTTAAGAATGTCTTTTATAAAAAACAAAAGGAAGAGAAAATTAAAAAGAAGTATTGCAAGAAAAACCGTAACTACAAATCCATCTATAGCTTCTATTGTAGCTACTTCCCTTTCATGTTGATATTTCATCAAAGTATAATCATCACCAAATTCCTCCCTTCCTTCTCTTAAGATTTCTTCACTATTTGATTGCTGCTCAATCCAATTTAAAGCCTCAAGTTGATTGTAATATTCATATTGGACCATAATGTCATCATCCCCCCATTTATCTTTAGCATATTCTAGAATCTCAATATTTTCGACATTTTGAATAAACAACTCATATGCTTCTTGAAGAGTTTTTTCATCATCATTTGCTTTTACAAAATCAAACTGGGAGATGTAGAAAAAAAACAAAAAGCAAAAAGATAAAGCAAGTAAAATTTTCACCTTATATTTATACATTTTAAAAAATTAATAAACTATTTTTACATTCTAACACAAAAAAAAAGAAAGAAATGTTAAAATTTAAACATGCAAATACTGTATAACAAAAAAACTCTAAAATACAACCAGAAACATATAGAAGGGGCATACAGAATTGAAAAATTTCCTACATTTTTAAAAGAAACTCCATGCTCTTCGGAAAAAGGTTTGCAATATTTAAAACTTCTTTATTCTCAGGAATATATTGAAGCAATAAGGAATGCTTTTGAAAACAAAGAAATTATCGCTGAAGTAGAAACACGAGAAGAGTATTTCGATATTGCATGTATTAGCGTAGATTTAGCAGTCCAAGCAGGTGAAATTTCGGGATTTGCCATAACTAGACCTCCAGGACATCATGCCGGAAAAAGCAATGCTGAGGGATTTTGTTTTTTCAATAACCTAGCTATTTCTGTAATGAATATTTTA
>SLHS01000032.1 GCA_007136035.1 Patescibacteria group bacterium
CACAACTCAAACACAATATCCCCTGTCTCATAAGTCAAATCATATTTAATGTTTAGTTTTTCAAAATTTTCAATTACCTCCCTATGAGGATGACCAAACCTATTGTCTTCACCAACACAGCAAATTGCATAGCTAGGTTGT
This sequence comes from Patescibacteria group bacterium, assembly GCA_007136035.1. GTDB lineage: Bacteria > Patescibacteriota > Dojkabacteria > SC72 > T1SED10-24 > PWIP01. Next base: position 142 of record SLHS01000032.1, read on the forward strand.
ATATATTCTAAAAATCTTTGTGAGCTTGCGGTTCTTGAACAATGATGTCCCGCTTTCAAAACATCAACTTTTAAATCTTCCCTACTATAATTTCTCATTAACCAATCCTCAACTTCATGCTCAGCATCACCAGTAAGAAGCATGGTTCCTGAATCTGAAAGAAGTTTTAAAACAATTGAAGCATTGTTTACATTTGAAAACTCAACGCATCCTTCTTCTACCTCTTCGAGTGGAAAAAGCAGATCTAAAGAAAATGAATTTCCTTGAAAACTAAACTCGTTGTCAATAATTACTATATTCTCATCTAGATATAAAAAGTACTTATACAGGTTTGAATTATAACAAGCGGGATAGTACAAAACTTCTTTTACTTTGAATCTTTCTAAAATATCAATAAGGCCAGAAAGATGATCTTCGTGAGGATGTGTAAGTATCACAATATCAATTATTCTGTCTCTTGGGTGCAAATAATCCGAAATACTATATACAACGTAGTCCCCTCCTCCACCATCAACCAGTATTTTTTTACCAGAAGAATCTATTAGGAAAATAGCATCACCCTGTCCAACATCCAAAACAATAACTCTAGGACCATACTCTAGAGCTTCATAATTTAGAAAAACCCCAATCATCAAAAAAATTACAAGGACGATATTATTTAAAAACCAATCAAAGATTTTCTTGTAAGTTGAGATAATAGTTTTTCCCATCTAAAGGCGAAAATATTAAAATTAAAATTCCAATAAATAGATAAATAAGGCCTACTATAGGGGCTGTTATATTCACATCATGGGATGCAAATTCTAAATTACCAAGAAGGTCTACTATAAGTTCAAAATATTTTAATTGAGCCCAAATTGTTAAAAAAAGTATCTGAGAAATATATGTCGAAAAAAGATTAAAAAACAAAGTTATAAAACCAAGAATAAGGGTATACTCTAAAACCGGAAGGATTAGGATATTAGTTACTACTCCAATTATTGAAATTTTTTGAAAAGAATAAGCAATTATAGGCATGGTAATTATTGTACAGGCAAAACTGGGAACAAAATAGTTTTGAAGAAATCTGTAGATAGAATTTTTTAATTTCTCAAAAGGAATAGTAAAATCAAGAACCTTACGAATATATACATCTATTATTGGGGTTATGTATATTAAACCACCAGTTGCTGAAATCGAAAGAAGGAAACCTATTTCCTTAATAATTCTTGGATCTATTAAAATAAATATGAATGCGCTAGTAAAAAAAATAATATTTATATTCGAAATAACACCATAATAAACTGCAAGTAATGTTAAGCTCAGCATTATAGTTGCCCTAATTATCGAAGGGCTTAATCCCGCAAGTACACAATATAACCAAATTAAAAAAATTGTTAACAGGGTCCTAGGTCTTTTAGGAACAAAAAAGAATACTTTGTTAATTCCAAGAAATATAATTGAAACATTATATCCGGAAGCAACGATAATGTGGGTAATACTAGCCACTCTTAGAGCTTCTCCGAAATCTTCTTCAAAAACTCTCCTCTCGCCAAATAAAACCCCAAGAAAAAGAGAAGCTTGAGGTTCTGAAAGTTTGCTTTCGACTTGTCCTCTAACACCCCGTTTAAAATCCATAAGACTATTTTTTAAAAAGAAACCCTTTCTCTCTTCAGAACAATTTAATATGGGATATCGAACTATATAATATATCCTTCTATTTCTTAAAAACGCCTTGTAATCAAACTCTTCAAAAGATTCCGGTTCAACTAAATTTCCAATTATTCTACAAGATTGTCCAACCTCTAATCTAGGGAAACGAGAAGTATTTGCCTGGACAAAGAAACTTTCTCTACCTTCAATTCTAAATATTACCCTAGCATATTCATGCTTGTAAATAGGCTCTTGGCTAACATAGCCTGTTAACTCTATGTGTTCTCCTAAATAATTTTTATCTACATAATTTCGAATCTCATTCTCAACATGTAGATCATAATAATTCCTTGCAGAACAAAGAAAAATAACAAGAAGAACAATTATTAAAACCTTTCCTTGTTTAAAAAACAAAAGCACAAAAGAAAAACATATCAAAATAACTATTCCTTTCCACAACAAGGCATGAAAAAACACTTGAGACAATATATAGGTTAGTGCTACAAGAAGAATCTTTCTCTCTGAAATATAAAGTAAGAGGCTTTTGAATCTTTTTAAAGGCATATAAAATCCTTGATATTGTCATAAGTGGCATCACCTATCCCTGGTACGTTTTTAATATCTTCAAGTTTACTATATGGTCTACCGTCAACAATATCCCTCGCCCTAGCTTCACCAATACCCGTAAGCTCCATAAGTTCTTCATTAGAAGCATTATTAATACTAATGCAATCTGTAGATTCAACAATTTCATCATCACCCACTATTTCCTTTTGATCTAATTGAACCTCTGTAATAACACTCTTTGGGGTTCTAATTTCTCTCATAACACTAGCCGTATAGTCCACTTGCTCATCTTCTATTCTTGTACAAACAACATCATCACGAAAAGGAATATATATTTTTTCTTCATTTTCAAGAATTCTTGCTAAATTAACTCTCTGAGCAACATACTTAAAAGCATAAGCCGCAGGATTAAAACCTTGAGCTTTTTCAATTGCATCATTAACTATTGCCCCACTATTAAGACAGACAACACCAGGCTCCATCACAGCACCACTAACATCAACAAAAAAACTACATCCATTTTCATCATTAGCAAACTTTTCTTCATCTTCAGAAAAATCCTTCAAAGAAATTCCCGTTTTATCATTAGGAGAACAAAAGAAAATGTTTGTTAAAAGCCCACCTATAATTAAAGAGATTAGAGCAACAATGCCAACAAATATGTAATATGTATTTTGCATATTACATTTTAAAAAAGGAAAGTGAAAAACTTTTAACTATTTTATGTCTATTCTTTCAACTACGACATCAACTCGAGGGACATCATTTGAATCAACATCAACAGCACCTATTTTTTCAACAACAGAAAACCCTTCTATAACCTCTCCTATGACCGTATAGTGCCCATCCAGATGAGAGAAGTTGCCTCCTTTTAAAGTTATGAAAAATTGTGAACTATTTGTATCTGAACGCCCTTCATTAGCCATTGCCACCAGGTATTCCCTAAAAGTAATGCCTGGTGATATTTCATCATCTATATAATATCCAGCATTACCTGTTCCATCCCCTATTGAATCACCAGTTTGTATTATAAAATTCTCAATTACCCTGTGAAATGTAAGACCATTGTAAAAACCGTTGTTAGCAAGAGAAACAAAGTTCTCCACATTCTTCGGAGCTATCTCTTCATATAAATTGATTTCGAAACTACCCAAACTCGTTTGTACATCAGCTATATAGGTAATTTCTCCCTCTCTTTCACTTGGACCTAAAGTAAGATCTGTAATTGAATCTGTCTCTAAATCCACCATATAAAAGGCTAATATAACAACTATTAAACCCAAAACAGGTAAAAAAACTTTCATATTATCTTTTAGTGTTCCAGCAATATCCATAATTTAATTACAAACAATATTAACTATTTTACCCTTTACATATATCAATTTTTTAACATCGCCTACCACATGTTTTTTCATAGACTCATCAGCAAAAATCTTTTTCTTTAATTGCTCCTCTGTAATTTCTGGGCGAACACTAATCTTGCCCCGCATTTTACCGTTTACCTGCACAGGTATTTCAATACTTTCCGTTTTCAAAATTTGCTTTTTATATTCAGGCCAAGGTTTTGTATGTATACTAAATTCTTCTCCAAGTATACTCCAAAGCTCCTCTGTTAAAAAAGGCATGTATGGTGCAAGAAGTTTTAAAAAGTTTTTTATTGTTTCTTTGGAAATTTCACCCCCCTTTACACTTTCAAAAAGATTTAGCGTCTCCATTAACCTAGCAACTGGTGTATTAAAACGGAAATTTTCTATTGATTTTGTGACATCACCTACTACTTCATTTATCTTTTGCTCAACCAGCTCAGAATCCTTAGTCGAAAATTCGTCTATATTCTCTGTAACAAACCTATACACCCTCTGAGCGAATCTTTTAACACCCATGAGTGATTTTTCATTCCAAGCTATTGTACTATCAAAAGGTCCCATAAACATCAAATATGTCCTCGCCACATCAGATCCCAACTTATTTGTAATATCCTCAGGAACAACAACATTTCCCCTAGATTTGCTCATTCTTTGACTATCCGAACCTAGTATCACACCGTGAGATATGCGTTTAAAATATGGCTCTTGGGTTGGAACTTCGCCTAAATCATATAAAAATTGATATATGAATCTTGAATACAGAAGGTGTAAAGTATTATGCTCATCGCCACCAAGATAAACATCAACAGGTAACCAATATTTCATTTTTCCTTTATCAGCAAGCGCTTTGTCATTTTCAGGATCAATATAGCGAATAAAGTACCAATCACTCCCAGCCCAATTAGGCATAGTATCAGTTTCCCTCTTTGCCTTTCCTTTGCATTTGGGGCAATCTATATTAACCCAATCTTCAATTTTCGCCAAAGGACTTTCTCCCGTATCAGTCGGCTCATAGTTTTCAACTTCTGGGAGAGCTACAGGTAATTCTTCTTCTGGCACAGGTACCCAGCCACATTTCTCGCAAGAAATCATAGGTATAGGTTCACCCCAATAGTGTTGTCTGCTAAAAATCCAATCTCTTAAGTGATACCTTATTGACCTAGTACCCCATCCCTTCTCTTCCAAATAATTCATAATTTTTTCAATTGCCTCTTTTGTTTTCAAACCATCCAAGAAATCTGAATTCATAGCAACACCCTCTCCAACAAAAACATTCTCTATACTACCAACCTCCCCCCTATTCCCTTTATCATCTTCAACAACCCTTTTTATTGACAAACCAAACTGCTGAGCAAATTCAAAATCTCTGACATCATGTGCTGGCACACCAACAACAGCACCAGTACCAACAGTGGACAGGACGAAATCAGCTATCCAAATCGGCATTTTCTCTTTGGTAAGAGGATTTAAAGCATAAAGTCCCGTAAAAACTCCTGTCTTCTTCCTCCCTAAAACATCTTTTTGCCTATCAAGCTCAGATTTTTTTAAAGACTCCTTCACATACCCCCTAATCTTCTCAATATCCTCACCAACCTTAATTTTTCCACCAAGAATTTTTTGTACCAAATCATGTTCTGGGGCAAGAACAACAAAAGTCGCACCAAAATTGGTGTCAGGTCTAGTTGTTGCTACAACAACTCTTTCATTTACACCCTTTATATCATAAGTAATATCTATCCATTCCTTCCTATCAATCCAATTAATTTGAGCAGCTTTAACCTTTTCGACAAATTCTGTATCTTCCAAACCCTCAACTAACCTATCTGCATAATCAGTAATCTTGACAATCCATTGGCTCAAATTTCTTCGAGTTGTTCCCTCCCCACACCTTTCACAATTACCATCAATAACTTCCTCATTAGCCAAACCTATTTTACAAGATGGACACCAATTTATTGGCTTCTCATCTTTGTAAGCAAGACCTTTTTCAAAAAGTTTAAGAAAAATCCACTGAGTCCATTTGTAATACCTAGGATCTGTGGTATTAATTTCTCTAGTCCAATCAAAAGAAAAACCAAGATTTTTCATTTGAGCTTTAAACATTTCTGTATTTTCTTTCGTAATTTCCTGAGGCTTTCTCTTCATCTTTATTGCATAATTTTCTGTAGGAAGACCAAAAGCATCCCAACCCATAGGGAAAAGCACATTAAAGCCACTCATTCTCATAAATCTCGCATAAACATCACCCCCTGTGAAAGAAAAAGCATGACCAATATGAAGGCCACTACCACTTGGATAAGGGAACTCTACCAAAACATACCTTTTTTCTCTCTCATCAAAATCCTTAGCATAATACACATCACTTTCAAACCACTTTCTTGACCATTTTTCCTCAATTTTTTTTGAATTGTACTTCATAATTTTAATAATTTTTATGGACCTGATGGGAATTGAACCCATGACCTTTTGTATGCCATACAAACGCTCTAGCCAACTGAGCTACAGGCCCTCATTTTAACAAAAGGACCTAATATCCACAAATACTATTCACCATATATGGTGCTGGGTTAACATGACTAGTCCAACCACCACCTCTTAAAAGCATGTAATGAACATGAATACCGTATGCAGTACCAGTAGAACCCATTTCACCCAACGCTTGCCCTCTTGAAACAGATTGCCCACTACTAACATGTATATTTCTCAAATGACCATAAACCGAAGAAAGGCCATTACCGTGATCAACTACAACTGTCCAAGCCAAACCCCAACCACCATACAAAGAACCCATAGGAGGGCAACCTCCAGATTGACAACCTGCAAAAGTTACTGTTCCTGGAGCTGACGCTACAACATTTGTACCCATTGGAGCAGAAATATCAATACCATTATGCCAACCAGAATAGCATTGCAAAAGTCTGCCTCCACCCTCTACTGGCCAATGCAAGAATCTTTCTACACCAGCAGTTGCAGGGGAAGATGGCAATTGACCAGCTCTTTGGCGAACCATTCCAGAGTATACAGGAGCAGCAGGAACAACAGGCTCTGGCTTCCTACCATCTGGTATAAATAGCTCCTGACCTGCAGTTAATTCAAAAGGAAAATCTAACCAATTTACATCAATAATCATCTGAGGATTAGACTCGTATTTCTCTGCTAAAGATTCCAAATTATCACCCGCTTCAACTTTAACACTCAAACCATCTCCTGGAGGTATCTCTAAAGTATCTCCAGGATTAATTATTGAATTTTCAGTTAAATCGTTCGCCCACAAAATAGTACTTACTTCTAAACCATAATATTCTGCAACAGTACTCAAAGTATCCCCTGTTTTGACAATGTATTCCTCTGAATCCATTCTACGCCTATCTTCTGGAACCTGAGTATTTGTAGAAGCACCCTGTATCAAAAGATCCTGCTGAGCAGCATAAACATGTTGAAAATTATGTTCCGTACTATCAAGCGTTGCCGTTTTATATGTATAGCTAACAAAGGTAAAAAGCAAAAGTAATACACCAAGAAATTGAGCCGTAAATCTTAACAATTTCCCTCTACCCCAAAAGAGCCTGTTAACAAAGAATCTTTTTACAAAGTCAAAATAATTCGAAAGAAGTTCATTAAATACTATCGCGATATTTATTATTACTTGACTACGAACGATCAAATATCTTACAAATTCTATGAAAAATTTAAAAAACTCAATTCTCTCTGAAATTAACAAAAGAATTCGCTTCAAATTATTAATGATTTTTTTTAAAGGAGAATCCTCCTGTCCATTACCAGTAGAAGCTGAACTTTCGTCTAATCCCTTCGAGATATCCTTAAAGCTCAACCCTTTTATAATTTTCGGTGACTTCGAACTGTCCTCAAAAATCATTTAAAGAAATAATAAGTTTAGTAAACTAAGGAATATTATATCAGAAAATACGTTAGGCTTCATGAAGTGTCGCAAGAAAGTCTGCGTTACTTTTTGTTTTTTTCATACGGTCTATCAAAATTTCTGTAGGATTTTCATTGTCATTCAGAACATCAAACATACGTCTAATTCTCCAAGATTGATTTAAAACCTCTTTCTTCAAGAGCAATTCCTCATTTCTTGTTCCAGATTTATCTATATCAATTGATGGATACACTCTACGTTGTGAAAGTTTTCTATCCAAATGTAATTCCATGTTTCCTGTCCCTTTAAATTCTTCATAAACAAGATCATCCATTCTACTACCCGTTTCAACGAGTGCTGTAGCAATGATTGTTAGACTACCCCCTTCTTCAAAATTTCTCGCAGCACCAAAAAATCTCTTAGGAGGATAGAGAGCTACAGGATCAAATCCTCCAGATAAAGTTCTTCCAGAGGTTGGCATCGTTATATTATACGCCCTCGCTAAACGAGTTATACTATCCATTAAAATAACAACATCCTCACCCCACTCTACAAGCCTCTTCGCTCTTTCTAAAGCCATCTCAGCTACTTTGCAGTTATGTTCAGGCTTTTCGTCGAAATTAGAAGCAAAAACATCTCCTTTCACATTCCTCTCCATGTCTGTTACCTCTTCCGGTCTTTCACCAACCAAGACAACCATAAGTTTAGTTTTAGGAGAATTTTCTGCAATTCCATTAGCTACTTCCTTAATTATTGTCGTTTTTCCTGTTTTTGGTGGAGAAACAATCATAGATCTTTGCCCAAAACCTATTGGAGACAAAAGATCAATTATTCTTGTAGAAAAAACTTCCGGTTTTGTTTCAAGTTTAATCTGTTTTTTAGGAAAAATAACTGTTAATTTAGCAAAATCAGGTCTTTTAGCACATTCAGCTGCAGGTTTACCATATACCGTATCAACTCTTAAAAGGCTAAGATATTTTTCCTTGTCCTTTGGTAATCTTGCAGGGCCACCTACTAAATCCCCTGTTTTTAAATTAAACTTGCGAATTTGAGAACCAGAAATATAAACATCATTGTTACCTGGTAACACTCCCTCTGTGCGTAAAACACCATGTGTTTGATCGTTCATTATTTCTAATGTACCCTCAACAGATACAAAACCTTCTTTCTCTGAAGATGCTTTTATTATAGCTTTAATGAGATCATCTTTGTTTAAATCAGCTATTTCTTTAATTTTTAGTTCTTTAGCTGTACTACGCAGTTCTGCAACAGTCTTCTTCTCTAACTCTTGTATTTGCATTTTTACGAAATTAAAAAAAATAAACCTACAACGGAGATATTATTTGAAGTCAAAATCTGAGAAATCCAAATTATAGACGATTATATATTTTAGACTAAATATAGTCAATAGCTCCAAGAAAGTCAAAATATTATTAAACAGAAAATTTAGATTGTCAAATCTAACAAAAAGAGGGATCGGCACTGCCCCGACCGACCCCAATCTCAGTACATTAGATTAAATGTCCTAAGATTGAAAAACATACCCGAAGGTATGTTCACAGCGCAATCATCGCAGACTCCCTATTCCAAGGGCCCAGTTCGAAGGGACTCTCCTACCAAACCCTGGGAGTAAAGAGCCTGCTTATCCACACCTTTAATGAGCATCTGAAATAAGTATAACTCAGAGTTAAAAGTTTGTCAAGCCCATAGATACTCTCCACAGAAAGGATAAGTTGCAAAAGCGGTTTTTCTCGTTGAGGACACAACATATCTTAAGAGATAGAATCCCAAACTGTTACTCTAAAAATAACGAAATCCTTATGTTACGCTAAACGTGGACAACCCCACCCTACCCAGGTGGTTTATAGCTCTTTTACATATTTTATTGGAGATACACTCAAATCTTTGCTTGAAGATTTAAGAAACTTTGAAGCAAAAATACCTTTGTAACCAAGACGTTCACTTTCTTTGACAATCAAATCCCAACCAAAACAGCCTCGAACCTCACCTGTTAAACCCACTTCACCAACATAAACAAATTTATTATCCAATGGTTTTTCCATAACAGAAGATTTAATTGCAGCACAAACGGCTAAATCTACGGAAGGATCTTCTACCTTTAAACCACCAACAACATTAACAAAAACATCCTTGTCATTCAAATAAATCCCTCCCCTACGGCTTAAAACAGCACAGAGCATATCCAACCTACTCTTTTTGATACCATTAGCTACCCTCCTTGGAGGGATATTTTCTGCAACAACATCAGAAGTTAAAGCCTGGATTTCAATAAACATAACCCTCGTACCTTTCAAAACTGCACTAACTGAACTACCAAAAGATTTCTCACCTTCCTGAACAAAAATCTGAGAAGGATCTTTTATTTCAATCAACCCTTTATTGCTCATTTCAAAAACACCAATCTCACTAGTCGCACCATATCTATTTTTCATACCGCGTAAAATCCTGTACATGTTGAATTCATCTCCATGTAGGTTAAGAACAGAATCAACAATATGCTCAAGCACCTTTGGCCCTGCAACACCACCATCTTTTGTTATTTGCCCCACAAGAATTACTGGTATACCTAGCTTTTTTGCTACCTTTGTTAACAAATAACCATTAGCTCTAATTTGAGAAACACCACCTGAAATACCAGTAGCCTGTGAACTTTCTAGAGCCTGTATAGAATCAACTATACAAAAAGATGGCTTTTCTTTTTCTAAAAGATTTACTATTTTTTCAGTTACCACCTCCTCTGAAAAAATTAAACCGTTTTTCTCATTCACTTTCTCATTAGAAAGTCTTCTGTACCTGGAATATATTTGCGAAAGAGATTCTTCAACAGAAACATAGAGCACTTTACCCTTTTTTGAAATACTTAAAGCAACTTGCAAAAGCAAAGTAGATTTACCAATACCAGGTTCACCAGCAAGAAGAACTACTTGACCATCAACAAAACCCCCACCAAGAACTCTATCTAACTCTTCAAAACCAGAAGAAAGTCGTGATTTACTACTCCCCCTAAAACTTTTTTTTAAATCACCGATAACTACACTTTCAGCAACATCTTTTACCACACCCTCTTTTACAGGAGCATCATCAAACTCTTCCAAAGAACCCCATTGACCACAACTACTACATTTACCTTCCCATTTCAAACTTTCATAACCACATTGATTACATAGAAATTTCATTTTTTATCTTTTAGAAATTACAACTTCACCTTTTTTCAATATAAATTTAACTTCCTTTGGCTTTTTCATTTCTTCCATATCAGCTATATTTTCCCCCAGTATCCATTCAGCCAATTTACTTTCAACCTCATCTTGTATCGCTCTGCGCAGAGGTCTAGCACCATATTCAGAGCTAAAATTCTCTTGTACTATGTAATTAACAACTTCCCTATTCAAACTAACAAAAATCTTCTTGTCTTCAAGTCTTCTATTCAGGTCATCAACTAATAATGAAACTATAGCCCTAGCATCTTTTTTAGTCAGTGATCTGAATATAACAACATCATCTAAACGATTTATTAATTCTGGCTTAAGAGTATTTTTCAAAATTCTAATTAAGTCTGTTTTCATCGCTTCATAAGCATTTTCAACATCACTAACTTTTTCTACTTTTTCTCTTTCTTCAACAAAACCCAGAACTTTATCCTGCCTTATCTCCTGGGCACCAATATTTGAAGTCAATATAACTACAGTATTTTTAAAATTAACTCTCCTACCTTTACCATCAGTCAAATGCCCGGATTCCAAAATTTGCAAAAGTATATTTAATACATCATCATGTGCTTTTTCTATTTCATCAAAAAGTATTATGCAATGTGGATTTTGCCTAACTATCTCTGTCAATTGTCCCCCTTCACGATATCCTACATAACCAGGAGGAGAACCTATTAACTTTGAAACACTATGCATTTCCATCATTTCACTCATATCCATCTGTATTAATTTGTCCTCATTTCCAAAAATCTCCCTTGCTAAAACTTTTGCTGTCTCAGTTTTTCCTACACCCGTTGGTCCTAAAAACAAAAATGAAGACCAAGGTCTATCAGGAGATGAAATTCCAGCTCTTGCCCTTTTTATAGAGGCAGCTACAGCATCCACAGCCTCTTTCTGCCCTATCACAGACTTCGCCAAAATTTTTTCAAGCTTGAAAAGTTTTCTAGATTCTGAAACATCGAGAGTTGTAATTGGAATACCTGTCCATTCTGAAATTACTTTTCGGATAACATCAACATCTACTTCCACCTTCTTTTTTTGGACCTCCTTCTTTCTTGTTTTTTCCATTTTTTCGATTTCCTTTTTTAGCTTTTCACCCTCAGCCCTATACTTCTTTGCCAAATCAAGTTCTCCTTCCAAAATAGTATCTCTTTTCTTAGCAAGTATATCTTTATACTTTCTATTTAACTTAGAAATACCTTTATACTTAGACTCAACTTCCATTCTCTTTGTTGCAGCAGCCTCATCAAGTAAATCAATAGCTTTATCAGGCAAATACCTTTCACTAATATACCTATTTGCTAAATATGTAGCTGCACTTATTGATTCTTGTGATATCATAACTTTTTGATGTTTTTCTATTAACTTTTTTGTTTGCTTTAAAATCTTCTCTGTATCCTGCAAAGAAGGCTCTTCCAACTTAACAGGCTGAAATCTACGCACAAGGGCACTATCTTCTTCAAAATACTGAGTATATGCTTCTGTTGTTGTTGCTCCTACACATCTAAAAGCATCTTTCAAAAGTGCAGGTTTGAGTACAGAACCAATATCAACACCAGATCCAGGAACAGCACTAGCTAAAATACTATGTATCTCATCTATGAAAACTATAATATTGTCAGAATTTAATACCTCTCGAATTATTGCCAAAATTTTCTCTTCAATATCACCTCTAAGTTTACTGCTAGCTATAATTGTAGATACATCTAAAGAAAAAATTCGCATGTTTAAAAGAGGCGGAGGTACATTTCCCTTTGCAATACGTTGAGCAAGCCCCTCTATTAAAGCTGTTTTACCCACACCAGCCTCACCAATAACTACAGGATTATTTTTTTTCCTACGACTAAGTATTCTCACAAGCATGTCTAGTTCGGCTTCCCTACCAATCAACGGATCAAACTCGCCTTTCCTTGCAGCTTCCACTAAATCATAACCCAACACAGATAAAGCCTCCTCCTTTGAAGCATCTCCCAAATTTTCATTTTGTGGCTTCATAAGTAAACCTTCTGGATATGTAGCATGGCTCACAAGAGCTTCTTGATAATTCTCAATATTCAAACCCTTTCGCCTTAGTTTCCTAACAAATGGTAACTTAGTATTGCTTAAAATACTAAAAACTATATGTTCAGTACCAACATATACATGTGCCATCTCATTAGCAAAACGAAATGCTTCACGAATAATTTCCGACGATTGCTTCGAAAAAGATAATTTCATAGGTTTCTTGGAAGACTTTGAATCAATAGTTACACCAACAAAATCAGAAAAATTTTTCAATATATCAGAAACTTCAAAACCCATTGATGAGAGAAGCCTTACGGCCAAACAATTTTTGTTTAGCAAAATACCCATAAAAAGATGCCCGGGTTCGATATGCTCCGAGTCAAATTGAGAAGAAATTTGAGCAGCATTACGAAATGCAACAATTACATTCTCACTAAGTTTTTCAGAAATATTAGGATCTAAGTTTGTATGCATAAAAAGGTTATAATATTAACGTTAATATTATAACAAATGTAAGATTATTTAGGAAATTTTAACCTCCAACTTCCTTGTCTATTGCTTCATCAACAGCTTTTGCTAATTCTTCTGGAGTAGCTTCTTTTTTTACTTCTTTTTTCGGTTTTTCTTTAACTTTTTCTTCAGGTTTTTCTCCCCATTTCAAACTAAGTCCTAAGTGTCTTTCTGTAGAAGAAATAGAAAGAATTTTTACCTTAACTTTTTCTCCCTCTTTTACAAAATCTCGAGGATCTTTAACTAGTTTGTCAGATATTTCAGAAATATGTACCAAACCATTTAAACCCTTCCCTATTCTTACAAAAGCGCCATAATCTGCAACTCTTTGTACTTCACCTGTAACTACATCACCCACTTTATATTTAGAAATAGCGCTCATCCAAGGATCCTCCTGCAATCTCTTCACACTGTAAGCAACTCTTTTACCTCCATCTGTTATACCTATGACCATAACATCTACTTTGTCTCCAACTTGGTAAATTGACTCTACATTATCTATTTTATCCCAAGAAAGCTCAGACAAATGAACCAAACCTTCTAAACCTTGAGCGTTTACAAAAATCCCATAAGGAGTAACACCACTTACCTCACCTTTCAAAACAGCACCTTCTTGCAAACTCTTTAGAGTTTTCTCTCTCTGCTCTGCATCCCTTGTCTGTGTAAGCATCTTTTCAGAAAGAATTATTCTATTCTTCTCCTTATCAAGCTCAATAATTCTAGTTTTAATATTTTCACCAACTAAAGAAGCCAATTTTTTATTAACCTTGTTAGAAACATCCTGCCCTACTTCCCTTGTACCACTTGAATATACTCTAGTTGGATCAAGCTGTGATGTAGGAATAAATCCACGAATGCCTCCTCCTAATTCACAAATCAAACCTCCATTATTTGATTCTATAACTGTCACCTCTACAACTTCATTCTCTTCTTTTGCTTTTATCAGAGAAAGCCAGATACCAGCTTGTTGAGTTCTTCTAATAGATAAAACTAAGCGACCTTCTTCATCCTCAGGTTTTACAACATAAACAAGTAGCTTTTGTCCCACCTCTAATTTAGTAATATCCACTATCTCAGATTTGAGCTCTTTACCTGCTACAATACCTTCAGATTTATAACCAACATCCACAATAATGGAGCCAGGCCTAATGTCCATAATCGTTCCTTCAACAACATCACCTTTGGATAATTTTGAAATATCGTTTGTTTTATCCGCTAAAAAAGCCTCCAATTTTTCATAATCCGAACCTTTTTTAACTGATTCTTTATTTTTTAGTTCATCATTTTTAATTGCCATAATACAAAAGAAAAGGTCACCAACCAAGCGGAAAGCTGTGACGAAATATAAAATAAATTAACCGCTTGAAGAGGATTATAACA
>SLHS01000018.1 GCA_007136035.1 Patescibacteria group bacterium
ATTATGATTGCAGTTATGTACTTTGCATTTCGACTGACAGACTTTAGTCTTGATACGACAAGGACTGTAAATGTTTTGCTGATACTTTTAACAACAACTTTGCTAGGTATAGCAGTGTATATTCTTTGTTGTAAGATATTCAGAGTTCAAGAATTATCTTTAATGGTTGATTATTCGAAAAATTTTTACAAATATGCAACTTCAAGAAAACTTTTGGTGGATTTACCACTAGTTATGACTGATTACGCGAGCTTTTTCAGGATTAAAACTTCTTCATTATTCAAAAAAGATGGAAAAAATGGGCAAGAAGAAAAAGAAGAAAACAATAAAAAAGAAGACAAAGACAGCTAAGACTTCAAAAGATATAAAGAAAATATCTTTGTGGTATCTGCCCTTTTTAGTTTTGTTTATCCTTTTTGTTTCTTTCAGTTCTCTTTTGTTTTTTTTGTTTTCAAATAATTACAAAGATTGGCAAGAGGGATTTGAAAGTTCTAGTATAGAGATGCTTGATTTTAAGGATAATCAGATAGAGTTGGATGGGAAGATACAGGAGTATAATGAAGCGGAGAGTGAATATGCATTTATTGAATTTGATAAAAGAGAATCCCTTTTTCTCCTTTCTATGAGCTTAGACGAGTCTTTGCCTGATTGGGTTGAGATTGAAAAAACAGCTTTAGAAACTTCAAGGGGTAATTGGAGGTTTTTTGTTAAGAGTCAGGTTCTTAACTTCTCTTTCCCTTGGTTACAGATTTCTCTTTCCAAGGAAGAAGTACAATCGGTTGATGTTTATATAGATGATATTTTTTTAGGAGATTTGAGTTTTAAAAATATCTACTTAGATTTCGTAGTGGAAAATGCAAATAGAGGTTTGGCCCGTGCTATTCAACTTGTAAATGATGGTAACTTTGCAGAAAGGGTATTTGAAAATATTGAGCTTGCTGAAGATTCCTTAATTATTAGAAGTAGAAATATAACTTATTTTTAAGTTTTGAGTTTTTCCTTTGAAAGTAAAGTTTTTTTTGACATCAAAGTGTTAATAATATACACTTTTACTACGGATTTGCTTAAAAATTAGGGTTATGTCGATGTTAAAAAAGTTAAAAGTGCTTTTGGTGTTTTCTTTGGCATTCAGCCTTGCTTTTTTACCCCTACTTTTTGTAGAAGTTCGAGCTTCTAGTTTAAGGAGTGCGAGTTTATTTTTTGAAAGGATGGAAGCAGAGGTTTCGGATGTTGGTCTCATAGGTGTTTTTAAACCTGGGAGTGATTTCAATTCGGGTAATGAGTTAAAAATTTCTTTTCTTGGTTCTGAAGAAGGAGATTGGTGTCTGGAAGATAATCAGGAGTTACAAGTTAGTGGTATCGATTCTTCAGGTTTAATAACTATTGACGAAGTTTTGCCTGGTGAGAGTTTAGAGGCTAGTTGTTCCCAAAGCTCTGAGGGTGACTATATCACTATTACAGGAATTGGTTCTTTGCAAGCTAATCAAAGTTATGGCTTTGAAATAGATGGGCATGAAAATTTTTCTACTGGTCCTAATATTGGTAGAAATGAAGTTTTTTTTGAAGTTTCTAATGGTCCCAAAGTTGAAACAAATTTTTTTAGTATATATCTTCTTTCTAGTGATACTGTACACATTAGTGCTCATGTAACAGATGCGGATTCTGTTGTTTGTACTATTTCAACAGACAATGTTCCTTTAGGTGGCCTTTATAGGGGTGGTGCTTTTGTAACTGCTAGTCATACTTTAGGAACTAGTACTACAGGTAGTTCTAGAGGTTACTATTGGTCTGTTTTTGGTAAGGGTGATGATACAGATGCAGGTTTGTATGATAGTGAAAGTGGCTATATCATTAGATCTTTAGGGAATACTGTAAATCTTTTGACGGGAGAAGGTTTTGGCCTTGTTGTGAATCCTCCTTTGGGTTCTACAGTTCCAGCATATTTTCAACATGGTCAAGTTGGTATTTTTGGTTCAATTAGACCTGGTTTTGATCAGGCAAGACTAATTTTGTACAGAGATTCTGCACAAACAGAGCATGAAGAAGCAACTATAACTATAGGGGCGAGGGCTTCTTCAGATGCTGATCCTGGAACTTATCAAGAAATTTTAACCTATTCTTGTGGTGGCTATGTAGGAGGTTATATACCTCTAAATCTTTCGATTGTTCCTGAGGTTCTCAATTTTACTGTGGAAGAAACAGAGAAAACCTTCGCTATTTCTAATTCAGGTACTGGAACTTTAGAGTGGAATATTGGTGACGTTGATTATACTGTTGGAGATAGTGATTGGGTTGTCAGTATAGAGCCAAAAGAGGGTAAAACTCGTACAAGTACAGATAATGTTGCTGTAACTGTTGAACAACATGATGTTAGTGAAGGAGAGCATACTGCTGAAGTGCCAATTACTTCTATGGGTGGTGGGGATAGTTTGCTTACAATTAATTTGTTAAGGATTGCAGCTTTAGCTGAGCTTTCAACAAAAGTTCCATATGATATTGAAACTACTTCTGCTAAATCTGGTGGTATTATAATTAATGATGGAGGCGTCCCAGTTACAGACAGGGGAGTTTGTTACAGTATTTTGACTGAACCAACGACATTGGATGATTGTACAAGTGATGGTACTGGTACTGGAGATTTTGATAGTGAAATGCTTTCTCTTGATTCTGGAACAAAGTATTTCATAAGAGCTTTTGCGGAAAATTCAGAGGGAGTTGCATATGGTAATGAACTTGATTTCATAACTAAACCTGTTCTAGTTGCGGATCCAGAAGATAGGGGTTGGGAGAATATAGATGCAGAAGTAAATATTAGTACTTCAGGTAATGCTATTGAGGGTATTGAGCATTGTTGGACAACAGAAGATAGTTGTGCACCAAATGTTTATGAAGAATTGCTTTCAGTTGATACTACACAGGAAGATACAGGTATTTGGAATCTTTGTTACAGGGCAAAAGATATTGAAGGTACAAATAGTAGCATTTTTTGCTCAGGAACTTACAACATTGATAAAGTACCGCCAGAGGTGTGGGCAAATAATTCAGGTAGTACTTGGTATAATACTTTGCGAACAGCAACAGTTTCTGCAACTGACGAACATAGTGGTGTTGATTCTGTGAGGTATAATTGGGGAGAAAACCCTTGGGATGAGGAAGATCCATTGGCTTGTGAGAGTGGAGGAACAGTTATTAATTTAGAAGAGGATAATCCACTAGAGGCTCCAGCTGGTGGTACAACACTCTATCTTTGTGGTAGAGATATTGCTGGTAATCCAACAGATGGTGTTTGGAGTGGAGTATATAATTGGACTGGTGTTGAGCCAAGTGTAGGTGATCCAGAGATTTATGGGCCAACCGACAATTTCCATGAGGACGGAGATGATGTTTGGTTTAATGGGGAGATAAGTTTACGAGCTAGTGTAAGCGATCAAGGTGGTTCTGGTTTAACGGAAGAAACTTGTCAAATACAATTAAATGGTGCTTCTTGGTCATCTATGGGAGGAACTGTGACTTATGATGACGGTTATTGTGTATATAATAATTTCACTCCAAATGATGATTTTACAGTTAAATTCAGAATTAGAGATAACGCTGATAATTGGGGAGAGTCGGAATTAGGGGAATTTACTTATGACAATACAGCTCCTACTACTACAGCTAGCTATGGAGGTTATACCTTAGATACTTGGACATCTGCTTCAGGGATTGAGATTACTTTAAATTGTGATGATGGTAGTGGTAGTGGCTGTGACAAGACCTACTATTGTATCTATGAAGAAGGCGAAGATGCATGTACTCCAACAACAGAGTATTCTTCTACGATTAATCATACGGGTGCTGGAATATATCACGTTCGCTTTTATTCTGAAGATAATTTAGGAAATACAGAAAGCGTTAAAGAAGAGGGAGAAATGAAGCGAGAGAATTGTAATTATCCGTTAAGTGGTACGTGGAATGTTTCAGGTAAAGAAGTTTGTGCAGAACGA
>SLHS01000084.1 GCA_007136035.1 Patescibacteria group bacterium
AAAAAAAACAAAGTTTTATATGTAGGCAAAGCTTTAAACCTTAAATCAAGGGTTTCTTCATATTTTCGAAATAATCACTATGATAGGCCTCAAATTATAAAAATGATTCCACTAATTAACAAAATTGAAACAATAGAAACAGAAAATGAGATAGAGTCAATGATTTTGGAAGCTGCATTAATAAAAAAGTACAAACCTAAATTTAATGTTGAATTTAAAGATGATAAATCTTTTGCTTGGATTCATATATCTACATATGATAAATATCCAAAAGTAAAGGTTGTTCGTTCCATTAGAAAAGATGATTTTGAAAAAGGTAAACTTTTTGGGCCATATCCTAAAGGTAGAGCTGTAAAAAGAATTTTCGATTATGTTCGTAAGCTTTATCCGTTTTGTACATGTAATAACCCTTCTAAACCTTGTCTTTACTATCACTTAAATCTTTGTCCAGGACCATATCATAGCAAGATTACGAGAAAAGATTACCTAGAAAACATTGATAATATAATAAAATTATTGAGTGGAAAAAGAAGAAATTTAATAACCAAATTAAAGAAAGAAATGGACAATTATGCAAAAAAGCAGAATTTTGAAGAAGCAGCGAGCCTAAGAGATAAAATAGATGATTTGGAATATCTTTCTCAAAGAATATCTATATCTCCATTTGAATCAGAAAAAGAATACTTGGATAATCGTTATGAAAAAATTCGTAATTCTTTAATACTTCTTTCAAAACAATTAAATGTTCCAAATTTAAAAAGGATAGAATGCTTTGATGTGTCGAATATAAAAGGTAAATTTGCATATGGTGCTATGTCTGTTGCTATTAATGGTAGGTTGGTATCTGAGGAGTATAGAGTTTTTAAAATAAGGGGGTTTCAAAATCCCAATGACCCCGGAATGCTTTATGAAGTCATTGCTAGACGCTTAAAACAAGGGAAAGAGCCTCAACTTATTTTAGTAGATGGAGGGGAATCTCAGCTTTCTGTTTTAAAGAATTTGATACCCAAAAATATAAAGCTTATGGGTATTTCAAAAACTGAAAAAAAGAATAAAGATAATTTTTGGGTTTTAGAAAAAGACAAAATTAGAAAAATAGCTGTTAAATATCCATTTTTGCTTGTTGAATTGCGAAATGAATCTCATAGGTTTGGTATTAAATACCATAGGAAAAGTATGGGTAAATATATGAAAGGCTCAGTTTTAGACAAGATAGATGGTATAGGGGTGAAAAGGAGAAATAAATTACTTAAACATTTTGGGAGTATTGAAAATATTAAAAAGGCTTCTTTAGATGAGTTAAATTTGGTACTTAAAAATAAAAAATTAGCACGAAAAATTAAGGTTCATGAATCTCTTCAATGATTTGTTCAAAAAAAGGATGCCCCTTATCATTTGAAGTTATTAAATAAACAATGAAGTTTCTTTTATTCATGAGAACTATTCCTTCACCATTTCCCCCATCTATTATGAGCTTTGCTGTCAAAATTTCTCTATCTTTACGAGTATCTACTGCTGAGCTTATGATGCTCCAATCTTCCTCCGAGTCCCCATCTTTTTTTTCTATAAATTCTTCAAGCATTTGGATGTAAGTTCCAGAACCAGATTTTCCTATGGGATAAATTAGAAAACTTGCTTCCCCTGCAATTTCAAATATTTCTACCGATTGTAGTTCCCCCATATCGGTGGAGGAATATCTAGTTAAATAGTCTCTAGGTATTGACAGTATCCAAGGGAAGTCTGGTAAAAGATTTTGTTCTGAAGAGGTCTCCAGAACTCTTTTTCGTTGTAATTCTGCTTCTCTTCTTTCAGCCAATGAACTCTCAGCTTCATCTTTAGTTATTAATTCATACCAAACATCATTATCTTCAACATATATTCTTAGTCCTTTTTCGTTCTGAAACCAATATTGTCCCAGCAGTTCCTCATCTGTGCTTATAGGTGTAGTTGAAATGTATTCCCAATTACTTTTGGATAAGTTTTCTCTGTAAAAATTATAAACGTCTGAAGTTCTAGTATTTCTTGGTAATCTGTACACAGATAATCCCTGGTTGAGCATTCTCATGACAATTTCTTCGTCTTTAGTTTCTTCATAAACAAATTGAGAATTTGGATATATAGGGATGGAATCTATACCTACTACATATTTCTTTTCTTGGATGACATCATCTATTGATGTCCCCCCACGAATCCCTGTAATAAAGTTAATAATTGTATATCCAGCAAAAATTATTATAAATAGAATTAAAAAAATGGAAAATATTCCTAAAATAGAGTTTCTTCTCCTTATTTTTTTTACTTTTTCAGCTCTAGAATTACGTGAACCTCTTAGGGGTCTTATTGGTTTTATTCGGGCACAAAAAGATTTTTTAGAAGAACTTGTCCTTTTAGGCAGGTTTCTACTCACATTTTTTGCTTTAAAATGTACTTTACAATCTTGTGCTTTTTTATTTTCTTTTCTTTTCTTTTTGAAAAACATATCAATCTAAATTTTTAAAAGCATAACCATACTTCTTTTCTATCACATATCCTCTTTTTTTGTAATAGTTTCTAGTACCAATACCAGAAATTATGGCAATTTTAGAGATGTTTAAATCTTTAGCTATTTTTTCAGCTTGCTTTAATAGTTTAGAACCAACACCTTTATGTTGGCTAGAATATTTTGACTTGTCGCTTAGGTTCAATGAGATACCATAGACATGTAATTCTCGAACCATAGCGGGTGTATCAATTAATAGGGCACTTTGCTTTTTGTATATGCTAAATCTCAAGAAGCCAGCTAATTTATTGTCTGCTGTCACGTATTGCAAAAAATATTCTGTACTTATACTTGTTTGATATTCTGTTTTCTTGAAATATAGTTTCCCATATTTTTTGTTTTTAATCTCTCTACAGCGAATACACTCACAAAACATACCTTTTTCTTTCATAAAATCTTGCACTTTTTCTCTAAGATTTGTGATTTTATTTCCAGCGAGTATTAGCTGAGATGGGATATCTCTCATTAACCTATTAATCCTGCAATAATTGGGCACTAAATCCTTACACTTTGCAAGCAGTTCTAGCAAAGTTTGGATGTCATAGGGTGCATATCTCCCCTCTTTATACATCTTATGGAGTTCTATACCTTTGACAATAGAACAGGGGTATATTTTGATCTCATCTGGTTTGACGCGTTCGTTTGCAAATACCTCCTTAAAATCCTCGTAATCTAATTCTGGAGTACCTTTGTAAAGATTACACATCCAATGTATGTGTATATTAACCCCTAAAAATCTTAACAGCTCTATAGCCTTAAAAATTTGCTCTCTCGTATGTCCTCTGGCATTAGCTTGTAGTATATCTTCATTTAAAGATTGAACCCCTAGTTGCACTTTAGTAACACCAAATACTCTGTACCACTTAAGATTCTGGAGATTAATTTTGTCTGGCCTTGTTTCTATACATATACCAACATTCCTGTTTTTTGCATTAGTATTTTTTTCTTGCAATTTCTTAAGTTCATCTATAGATTCTTCGTAGTTTTTATCCTTATCAAATTCAATAGATTTCATATTATTTAATGCCCTAAAAACTTCCATTATGTACCAAATACGATAGTTAAGCTCATAATCATCCCAAGTGCCTCCCGAAATTATCAACTCTATTTTTTCTGTATTATGACCTATTGCTTCTAGTGCTTTAACTCGCAATTTAATTTGTCTGTAGGGTTCATAATTTGATACTGCAGCTCTTTGAATTCCAGGTTCTTCCAAAAGATAGCTTTTTGGCGTTTTAGAAGATGTAGGGCAAAAAATACAATTGCCTGAGCATTTATATGGTTTCGTAAAAATTGTTAAAGGTGTTACCCCAGAGATGGTTCTAGTAGGTTTCATTTTTAAGCTCTCTAAAACATCCTTATTAACTACTATTTTGTTCCTTTTTATATATTCAAGAAT
>SLHS01000028.1 GCA_007136035.1 Patescibacteria group bacterium
AACCAGTCTCATACAAACTATAGGGAGAGCTGCAAGGCACCTAGAAGGCAGAGTTATACTTTATGCTGATAATATGACTGAAAGTATGAAATATGCAATATCAGAGACAGAAAGAAGAAGAAAATATCAAATGGGATACAACAAAAAATACAACATTGATCCAAAATCCATAGTGAAAAGTATTCGTGAAAAAATGGTCGATGTACCAGATATTGATGAGAAGAAAAAATATGAACAATGGATTAAGCAAAGCAAACCTTCTACAAAAGAGATCAATCGTGCAATAAAAGACTTGGAAGAAAAAATGATGATTGCTTCAGAAAATTTGCAATTTGAACAAGCTGCAGAATACAGAGATCAAATTAAGGATATAAAAGAGAGTTTAAAGTAGAAATATCACCCAAATCTTCATAATGAACCACACCTATCCCTAGACTTTCCGCTGCTTTAATATTACTCTGGTTGTCATCAATAAATATAACCTCACTGGGTTCAAGGCCCCATATATTTAAAATTTCCTTAAAACCCCGCACATCTGGTTTGATATACTTAACATTTGAAGCATAATATTCTCCATCTACATGGTCAAATAGTTTAGGAACAATTTTTTTAACACTTTCCACACTTTGTACCCCAAGATTTGAATAAAGTAAAAGTAGTCCATAATCTTTTTTGTTTTTTATTAAAAATTCAATTAATTCTGTATTTATATCAAATCCATCAGCAGTATCTACTAATACTCCTTGTATATCAGATATTATTGCTTTAATCATAACTCTTCAAAAAAAATTATATATATGCTATGTTATAACACAAGATTAATACTATCAACTGCCCTATGGAAGCATTTAAATCAGGAAAATGGGAAACAGAAATTGATGTTCGCAATTTTGTTCATCTAAATTATGTCCAGTACAACGGAGATGAATCCTTTTTATCTCCCGCAACTCAGAGAACAAGGAAAATTTGGGAAAAAGTCTGTGAATTGATAAAAATCGAACAAAAAAAAGGAATTCTTGAATTAGATGTAAACACTCCCTCTACGATTTTAAGTCATAATCCAGGATATATTGATAAACAAAATGAAGTAATTGTTGGCTTACAAGCTGATAAGCCTCTTAAAAGAACAATAAAACCTCTAGGGGGGATAAAATTGGTTAAAAGGGCAGCTGAAAGCTATGGTTTTAATATTTCCAAGGAAGTAGAAGAAATTTTTACAAAATATCGTAAATCTCACAATGATGGTGTATTTAGTGTTTACTCAGAAAAACACAAACTTTTAAGAAAAAAACATATTTTGACAGGATTGCCTGACAATTATTCTCGCGGCAGAATTATCGGAGATTACAGAAGAATACCTCTCTATGGAGTTAATCGTTTAATTGAATTTAAACAAGATGACCTAAAAACTTTAAGCAAGTATATGACCGATGAAAATATAAAGCTAAGGGAGGAAGTTTTTGAGCAAATCAAAGCATTAGAAGAAATTAAAGAGATGGCCAAATTATATGGTTTTGATATTTCAAACCCTGCAACAGACTCAAAAGAAGCAGTTCAATGGATGTATTTTGGATATTTAGCAGCTGTAAAGCAACAAGATGGCGCTGCAATGTCAATTGGAAGATTGGATACATTTTTGGACATATTTTTTGAAAAAGACCTTCAAAGTGGAAAGTATACAGAAGAGCAAATTCAGGAGATGATAGATGATTTCGTTATTAAGCTTAGAATTGTAAGACATTTACGTACTCCAGAATATGACCAGCTTTTTGCAGGAGATCCTACTTGGGTAACAATGGTTCTTGGAGGTACCGATCTTAATGGAAAGCATTTTGTGACAAAAACTGCATATAGATTTTTGCACACTCTAAGTAATTTAGGACCTGCTCCTGAACCTAACCTTACAGTTTTGTGGAGTAAAAATTTACCTGGAAAATGGAAAAAATATTGTGCAAAACAATCTGTACTTTCAAGCTCTATACAGTATGAAAACGACGAGTTAATGAAGCCTTACTATGGGGACGATTATGGAATTTCTTGTTGTGTCTCTGGCATGGCAATAGGTAAAGAGATGCAATTTTTTGGAGCAAGATGCAATCTTGTCAAAGCTCTACTACTTGCTATCAACAGCGGTAAAGAAGAAGCCATTACTCATGAAAGTGAATACAAAAATGAGGGAGGAGATATAATTATTGAAAATTTTGCTGCTCTGGATAATCAAGAAATTTTAGATTTTGACGAAATTTGGGGTAATTTTGTGGACACAATAAATTGGATAGCAAAACAATACGTAACCCTTATGAATGTAATACATTATATGCATGATAAATACTACTATGAATCAGAACAAATGGCTCTGCATGATCTACATGTAAAAAGAAATATGGCTTTTGGTGTTGCCGGACTCTCTGTTGTAGCTGATTCACTTAGTGCAATAAAATACGCTAAGGTTAAGCCCGTTTGGAATAAAAATGGTGTCGTAGAAAAATTTGTAATTGAAGGAAAGTATCCAAAATTTGGAAATGATTGCGAAAAAGTAGATAACATAGCAGTGGATGTTGTAAAAGAATTCATGAAGGCTCTG
The DNA here is from genome assembly GCA_007136035.1 of Patescibacteria group bacterium. Lineage (GTDB taxonomy): Bacteria > Patescibacteriota > Dojkabacteria > SC72 > T1SED10-24 > PWIP01. The sequence continues at coordinate 2,585 of SLHS01000028.1, forward strand.
CGCAAATATCCTACATACAGGGATTCAAAACATGTACTTTCTATACTTACAATAACGGCGAACGTTGTTTATGGTTATGGAACTGGTTCAACACCAGATGGTAGAAAATCAGGAGAACCTTTTGCTCCTGGAGCAAACCCTATGCACGGTAGAGACCATAATGGAGCTATAGCTTCCTTAAATTCTGTCGCAAAACTCCCTTATGAAGATTCTGTTGATGGCATTTCGAATACTTTTTCAATAACTCCTAGTTCATTAGGAAAAAATCAAAAAGAACAAACAGAGAATCTCGTATCTTTGCTAGATGGATATTTTACTGGTAAAGGAGGTCACCATTTGAATGTTAATGTTCTTACAAGAGAGACACTTCTTGATGCCCAGAAAAATCCTGAAAAATACCCTCAACTAACAATTAGAGTAAGTGGTTATGCAGTATTATTTAACAAACTTTCAAAAGAACAACAGAATGAAGTTATATCTAGAACTTTTCATAACAAAATGTAGATAATTTTTAATTAGTATTTAAAATGATAGGATATATACATTCAATAGAATCTATGGGAACTCTAGATGGACCAGGTATTAGAACCGTTGTTTTCTTTCAAGGTTGTCCATTAAAGTGTAAATTTTGTCATAATATAGATACAAATTTCCCCAAACAAGGACAAGAATATACCCCTGAAGAGCTTTTTAAAAAAGTTATAAAAAACCAAGAATATTGGAAAAATGGTGGAGGTGTAACCATAAGTGGTGGTGAGCCTCTAATGCAACCAGAATTTCTTTTAGAATTTCTTAAACTTTTAAAAGAAAATAACATACATACAGCACTTGATACATGTGCCAAAACTTCTAAGAGTGCAATTGATTCCCTGTCACCTTACGTAGATCTTTGGATGATTTCTTTAAAAGAATTAGACGATGTCAAACACACAGAATTAACGGAATCTTCAAATAAGGAGATTCTCGAAAACATAAAGTACATAGATGGAAAAAAGGGTCCAAATATTAGAATAAGATTTTTAATAATACCAACCCTTACAGATAACGAAGAATTAATAAAAAAAATAGGAGAATTTGTGAATAATCTTAAAAATCTTGAAAAACTGGAACTATTAGCTTATGGTACTCACGGCAAAGATAAATGGTATGAATTTTTTAATCTGTATCATCTAGAAAATATTAGAGATGCAAATGTTCAAGATTTAGAAAAAGTAAAGAGTCAGTTACAAAATTTTAAATTTGAAGTGATTTTTTAAAAAATGGAAAAAATTTTCAACCCCTCCTCTATAGCGATAGTAGGAGCTTCTGAAAAAACAGATAAA
>SLHS01000053.1 GCA_007136035.1 Patescibacteria group bacterium
CTGGTATCAAGAACAAGGTCTTTCCCTCCATTAATCCAAGCTTCAACAAAGGGATAGAGACCATCAAAATCATTATCTATTGTCACAACCCTAATTACCTGGATAATTACGATGAGGATAACCATTTGGGGTATAAAATTAAAAAGACAACCTAAGGGGTTGTATCCTGTTTCTTTGTAGAGCTTAATCTGTTCTTTTGCTAGAAGTTCCTTATTGTTTGCATATTTTTTATTCAATTTCTCTAATTGTGGTTTTAAAGTTGCCATTGTTTTAGTCATTTCCATCTGCTTTCTAGTACTTCTAATTAGTATTAATCTAACTAAAATAGCTAAAACTATAACTGCCCAACCAAGGTTTTCACCAAAAAGATGATAGAGGGCTATTAATACGTTTAGTACTGGATGAAAAAGAAAATTATTCCAAATAAAAGACAACATTTTAAAGTTTTTGTTCTATCTAATTTAATTAACAGGATCATATGTCCCTACAATAGGGGTAAGAAAAGAATTACATCTTAAAAGCCTCTTTAAACTCTTCCTGCCTCCCTGAAAAACACCTTCTTTTTGTATTGCCTCATATGCATATACTGAACAAGAGGGTGTAAATCTACATAATCCTGGTTTAGAAAGATTTTTTTTGTAAAACAGGATTAAATTCAATATTATGTTTTTCATTTCTCTAAAAGTTTTTTAAATTGTTCTCTAAGTTCTTTATTTAAAACTTCAAAAGTATCAGGGTTTTTAAATGCTATATAAGTAATCTTTAGTTTCTTGTTCTTAAAAAAACCTTCATTTAAAAGATCTTGAATCACACTTCGAACTCTCCTTTTGAACTTATTCCTTTGGTGTGCTTTGCCTATCTTTTTACCTACAACAACACCAAATTCACATTTATCTGTCTTCTCCTCCTTTAAACCCATTAACATACCAAACTCTCCTTTTACTTTCTTACCTTGGTGATATATCCTTTCAAAATCTTTTTTGTCGGATATACGATATTTCTTTTTAAGCATGTTACCTTATTGTTTTAGTTTTCTTTTTTCTTTGCAATGAATACTCCTCTGATGCTGTTAAAGCCTTTCTTCCTTTAGTCCTCCTTTTTTTTAAAACTTCTTTACCTTCCTTCGTTTTATTTCTTTTTAAAAAACCAAACTTTCTTAACCTTTTTAAGTTCTTTGGCTGAAATGTTCTTTTCATTATCTAAAAAACAAAATTTTAAGTATCTCTGCGATTATATAGCAAGAAAGGTTTTGTGTAAATGTATTTTACATCAAAGATTTTTAAGAAGCTCAAACTTTAATCTACAATTTTTTGTACTTCTTTAATTAAGGATTCAGAATCCATTTCTGTTTTAATCAAGTAAGAAGTTGCCCCAATATCAAAAGCCTCTTTTATGGCTTTTTCACTTGCCATATTTGTAAGAACAAGAACTGGAGCTTTACCATATTTTTCTAGAGCTTCTGTCTTAATACGAAGAACCTCCAAACCATCTAAGCCTGGCATCATTAAGTCTAAAATTACTAAAGACAATGAGTCCTTTTCCGCTTCTAAAATTTCCAAACCCTTATACCCATCGTTCGCCCTTAGAGTTTCATACCCTGATGATTCCAAAATTTCGCAGTATGAATCAAGCAACATCTCTTCGTCTTCTATTACCAATATTTTCTTTTTGTTCATTTCTGTTTATTTTAAAATTGTAATTTTTCTTGACTTAAAGCTAACAAAAAGGAAATGCTTTGTCAAATATATAATATTCTAAGCAAAATAGATATGATATAAAAGATTCGAAAACACTAGTATCATATACCTTCAGAGAACAGCCTTGTTAATTATCCACAATATTTTCTTTTTTCTACTATAATCTCTACTCAATCACTGCCCCCAAAAATATTAGCTAGATGTTTTAATTTGTTTTCTTTTTTCATGCAAAAAATCGACCCTCAAGAGCACCTAGAGAAAATAACTACAAATACTGCTTCTCAAAAAAGCTATTTTTTGAAAGAAGAAAGTGTGGATAAAAACTGGAAAGTTATTAAAGAACTTCTGAAAATGAAGATTTCGCACAGAGAATTTGTAATGTGGTATGAAGGTTTTTACCTATACAAAATCGCAAATGGAATAGCGGAGTTTAAATGCTCTAAATCATATCAAAGAGAGTGGATTTTAAATAATCATTCAAGACTTTTAAAAAACATCCTTTACGAAACAATAGGGCAAAATGTTGAAATAATTGTAAATATTAATGAACAAGGTAGAACAAAAAAAGAAAAGAAAAAATATGAATATCATACTTCCGATATGCCTATTTTTAGCGATGAAAATAATTTTGAAAAACAAAAACTTCAATCTTTAGAATATTCTCAGCTAAACCCTGCATATTCTTTTGATACATTAGTTGTAGGAGCGGGAAATAGGCTTGCAAATGCTGTGGCTCAAGCTGTAGTAGAAAATCCTGGAAAAGCATATAACCCTGTGTTTTTCTATGGCAGGACTGGAGTTGGAAAAACACATTTAATGCAAGCTATTGGAAACCACATTTTAAATAAAGCTCCATCTAAGAAAATTATCTATTGTAATTCTGAACAATTTTTGAACGAAGTTATAAATGCTATTAGAACTGGAAAAACAGAAAACTTTCGAAATAACTACAGAAAATTAGATGTACTAATAATTGATGACATTCAATTTATAACGAACTCTCCAAAAACTCAGGAAGAACTTTTTCATACATTTAACTCGTTACATCTATCTGGCAAACAAATAATTATGGCCTCTGACAAACCTCCAAAAGAAATAGATGGGCTTACAGATAGGCTTCGATCTAGATTTGAAGGAGGAATGGTTTGCGATATTCAACCACCAGATTATGAAACTAGAATGGCTATACTTCTAAAAAAATGTGAGGAACACGATATAAATATTTCCAATGAAATACTTGAAACAATAGCTACAAACATCGAAAGCAATGTTAGAGAACTTGAAGGAGCTATTACAAAAATAGCTACAAGTATTAAGGTTTTAGGAACAAATATTTCACATGAAGAAATAATTCAAATACTATCAATAGATATTGAAAGTAAAAGAAAAAGAATAACTCCAGAAAAAGTAATAGACTCTGTTTGTGAGGTTTTTGATGTTACCAGTAGAGAAATAAAAGGAAAGAGAAGAACAGCGTATATAGCTCTTTCAAGACAGATTGTTATGTATATTTTAAGGGATACTTTAGAATATCCTCTTGAAAAAGTAGCGAAGCAGGTAAATAGGAAAGATCATACTACAGTATTACATGCTTGTGAAAGAATAAAAAAAAGAATGGATGAAGATAAAAGGTTTACAGAAAAGATTGAAAAATGCCAACAAATAATATCAGAGTAAAAAACTTTTATTTGTTCATACTATACGTAGTACTCTGATTCCCCCAAATAGTCAAATTTACGGGAATGCAATTCCCGTAAATAATATTATTAAAATCCGAAAACACTGTGCATAACTTTGTAGTTAACCTTTGAATATGTATAGAATAAATATAAGTATATCTACAAAACACAAAAACGTTGTATTAAAAAGGAATAGCAACATTCAATCCTTTTCTAAAAACACTAAATAAAAAATACAAAAATTTTAAAGAAAAAACTTATCCATTTAATCCACAATTAATATGCACTGTAAAAAATCAGCTTTTTAAAAGAACATGCTTTTTTAAAATACTATGAAAACAATACTTTAATATATATTGAGTAATCCACAGTTAAAAAGTTTCTTAAATTTCCTTTATATTTAAGAAAAAATAAATATAATTTTAAAATTAAAAACATATCTACACTACCTATTACTACTACTAGTTATTAATATAGTAAGAAAAAGA
>SLHS01000081.1 GCA_007136035.1 Patescibacteria group bacterium
TCCACTTCATACACACCCTCCATTTTACTAACATTACCCACAACTAGAAAAGCGTGTCCAGAACATGGTATATCCACTTCCAATGTTACTAATTGGGTTTCTTGACTAACCCCAGCAACTTTTCCAGAGGAGCTCAAATTAGCAAGCATCGGAAATATGATTAAAAACATTAATAAATTAACAAAAATTACGGTACCATAGAGTATTAAAAGATATACATAGTTTCTTTTAATACTCTCCAAAGAAAGAGATCCTCTTTTTCTCAAGTAAAAAAATGCTGATATTGTTGCAAGAACAAAAGAAAGTGCTATCAAAACGTAAAAAAACGTAACGTTTGTAAGAAAAAAAGTTAAAAAAGCAGAAGCCACTGTGACACCTAGTATTGTAAAAAGTATAAATAGAATACATCCAAAATGAGGGAACAGTCCATAAAGAATCCCAGACAAAAGTCCTTTTTTAGAATCTTCTTTTTCACAATTACCACAGTCTCCACACAATTCCATTTTTATCTCCTTTATAATTATTTTATCCTCTTAAAAACCTCCATTAACTCTTCCAATATTTTTTCCCTTTCCTCCTTGCTCCCTTTCCTTATAGCATCACTAACACAAGTTTCAAAATGTTCTGATAAAATCTGTTCGTTAACTTTTCTTAGAGCAGCAATGACTCCCTGATTTTGCTGGATAACTTCTATACAATATCTATCTTCTTCAAGCATTTTTTTTACACCCTGTAAATGCCCAATTAAATAGTTAAGTCTTTTTAAAGAATCTTTTTTTGTTTCCTCTTTCATTTTTTTTAATATAAAAACAACCCTCCCCCCTGGGGGTATAAAAACTATATCAAAACAAATTAGAAAGATCAAGAAATTTTAATTTCTAACTCTATATCTCCTATTTTCAAACCTTTAGTACCCTCTAAAGAATCTTTCTTTACAAGTTTTACCTTGTAATCTTTTTTCAAATCTTTTGCAAATTTTTCAAAAATACTTGAACCTGAAACATATTCTACCCTTACTTCCTCCCCTACTTTACAACCTTTTTCCTTTCTAAGATTTTGTATTATCCTACCAAAATCATTGTAAAAACCTTCTTCTTTTAGTTCTTTAGTCAATTTAATGTCCAAAGCCACCAAATTATTACCTTCTTCTTTTAAAACAACATTCTTTGGCAAATCCTCCTTAGATTTTACGAATTCTACATCTTTTACATTCAATTCTTCTTTAACTATTTCTAAAAGCTCAGAATTTTGAATATTTGCATAAGCCTTTTGAAGAGGCTGTCTAAGCTTCAAACTATTTTCATCACGCAAATTAAGACCTAAAGAACAAATACTTCGAACAACTTCCATCTCTTCTAAAAGATTTTTGTCAATATCTTTAACTTCAGGATAAAGTTCCAGATGAACTGACTCCAAGAAATTTTTAATCCTAGGGTTTACAACAAGATTTTGATACATAGATTCCGTAAGAAATGGCATTTGCGGTGCAAAAGTCTTTGCAAATTGAACAAGAACAGCATAAAGGTTTTGCAAAGCTTCAACATCTCCACTCGCAAATCTACTTCTTGACCTTCTAATCCACCAGCTAGATATTGTATCGATAGTTGGCTGTATTAATTTAACAGAAGCAGGGATATTGTATTGCTCAAGATGTTGTGAATATTGCAAAGTAATGCTATCCATATATGCTTTGAGCCATCGATCAAGCACATTATTTTCGATATATTCTGCATTTTTGGGTTCCCAATTGTGTTGATTAGCATAAAGTGTCAAATATCGATATGTATTCCAAATAGGTATCAGAATATCTTTTACCTGTTCTCTCAGTGCTTCATCATCCCAACGCGCATCTCCACCTGCCATTACTGGTAGGGACATTGAGTACAAACGCATAGCTTCTCCTCCAGTGTTCTGCAAAACTTCTTTTGGATCAACAAAATTTTTAAACGATTTACTGAGTTTTCTACCATCAACCCCTGTTAAAACTCCATGACAAAGTACATTCTTAAAAGGTTCTTTTTCAAAAATTGTTGCAGATACTCTAAAAAGCATTGCAAACCAAGCACGTATTTGACCAGAATACTCTACTACAAAATCTGCAGGAAAAGATTTTTCAAAAACATCTTTGTTTCTAAAAGGATAGCCGTGTTCTGCAAAAGGGACTGAACCAGAATCCAGCCATCCGTCCAAAACTTCTGGAATTCTGTGATATTTTTTCCCATCTTTTTCAAAAACAATTTTGTCACACATATCACGATGCAAGTGAAGTTTTTTACCCTCAAAATAGTATATTACTTCACCATCCTCTACCCTTTTTTCAATTTGGTCAGTATATTCCATCATTTCATCAAAACTACCAACAACAATTTCATCTCCATCTTCACTTCTCCAAATCGGCATTACAGTGGCCCAATATCTTGTTCTAGAAACATTCCAATCTGGGGAATCCTTAACAGTATTTGCAAACCTTCTGTGCTTGTAATGAGGTGGGTACCAATTAACATTTTCATTCAGTTTCAATATTTGGTCCTTAATAATTTGAACATTAATGAGATATGAATCTTGCGCCATATATATTAATGGGTTCTTGCCTCGATAGTATGGAAGACGGTGAACATACATTTCAGAGCGCAAAAGTTTACCCGATTTTTCTAATTCTTTAACAACTTCCTCATTAGCATCACGAATATATTTGCCTTCAAAAGATCCTGCTTTCATAATTCCTTTTTCATCAATCCCCGCTACAGCACTAATCCCATGTTTCAATCCAAGTTCATAGTCTTCTGCACCAAAAGCTGGTGCAACATGTAGAATACCCGTGCCCTCTTCAAGAGTTACTCCTTCGTACAGATATATTTTGAAATCATTTTTAGTTTTTTCAGAAACAAAAAAATCAAAAGCTGGTTCATACTCAATACCTTCAAGTTCAGAACCTTTGAATTTCTTAATAATCTTAAAATTACCTTCTCCAAAAGTATATTCCAATCTTTCTTTCGCAACTATTAATTTTTCACCTTCAAATTCAACAAGACAATAATCATAGTCTGCATTTACTGCAAGAGCAAAATTTGAAGGTATTGTCCAGGGTGTAGTTGTCCATGCAACTGTGAAAACATCTGGACCAAATTTCTCTGAAAGTAACCGGAATTTAACAAAAATACTTAAATCTTCAGTGTCACGATAGTTATCAGAATCCATAGCTACTTCAAATTCAGAAACTGGTGTTGAAGTATCTGTAGAAAAAAGAGATACGCGTTTTCCTTTGTAAACTAGTCCTTTGTCATAAAATTGCTTAAAAGCCCAAATTACAGACTGATTGAATTCAGGATCCATGGTTCGATATGCATTTTCCATGTCAACCCATCTTCCAACCTTGTCAATATACCACCTCCAATCAGCAATGTTTCTTTCTACATAGCTTCTACATTCTTGAACATATTTTTCTACTCCAATTTCATTTTCAATTTGTTCACGACTTTTAACACCAAGTTCACAATCTACCTTCTCTTCAATCGGAAGTCCATGACAATCCCATCCAAAAACTCTACGTACTCTTTTACCTTTCATTGTCCAATATCTAGGTACTACGTCTTTAACAATGGAAACTGCAAGTGTTCCAGGATGTGGCATTCCAGAAACAAACGGAGGACCGTCCACAAAGGAATACCTATTGTTTTCATCTCTACTTTCAACTGATTTTTCAAAAATCTTTCCTTCTTTCCAAAACTCAATTATTTCATCCTCAAGTTTAGGAAAATCACATCTTCCTTCTACCAACTTTATATTCGTCATTTCAAAAAATTAACAAGTTATTTAAAAACAAAAATCCCCTTACAAAACAAAAAGAA
>SLHS01000047.1 GCA_007136035.1 Patescibacteria group bacterium
AAAGATTAATTAAGGGAAAAATAGCAGGAGGGAGGATCGAACTCCCGACCTTGGGTTTATGAATCCCACGCTCTATCCAACTGAGCTATCCTGCCAAAATTCAACAAATTATACCATAACACACTATTATTTTTCACATATACATAGCTTATTTGTTAAAAAATGTAAAAAATAGTATTCTAAATCATTATGAAAATTCTTACCAACATAGTAAATTCAATTGACAGGGAGACCGTAGAGTTTTTAGATAACCATATTATTGAAATAGAAAAGGGAATCATAGCAAGTATAACACCACAGACTAAAAACACAGCAAAAAGCAAGCTAAAAGACTTTTCAAAGTCAGTAATAACCCCAGCTCTCATAGACGCCCATACACACCTTCCCCAGCTTCCAATAACAGGTAACTATGGATATGAGCTAATGGACTGGTTAAATAATTACGCCTTACCCTCAGAAATAGAGTTTGAAAATCTAAAATATGCAAAAGATTTATCAAAAAAATTCTTTGAAGAATTAAAGAGAGTAGGAACAGCAACAGCCGTAATATACTCTTCAATACACAGAGAAAGTACAAACATTGCTTTTGAAGAAGCAGAAAAAAGTAAACTCCGAATATTCATGGGCAAAGTTATGATGAACCAAAATTGCCCAAAAGAGCTCTGTGAGAATGCAATACAGAGTTTAAGTGAAAGCTATGAACTACAGAAAATTTGGCACAAGAAAAATGAAAAACTACAGTATGTATACTCTCCAAGATTTGGTATAAGTACATCGCCAGAATTAATGCAAGAAGCAGCAAAACTTTCAAGATTAAACAAAACCTTTTTACAAACACATATTAATGAAAACAAACACGAGGTAGAGCTCATCAAAAACACATACTCTAAAACGTACGCACGATTATATGAAGAAGCCAAAATCCTAGGCTCAAAGACATTACTAGCACATGCAATACACAACACAAAAGAAGATTTAGACATTTTGCAAAAAACCAAAACAAATATAATACACTGCCCTGATGCCAATCTTTTTTTAAACAGTGGACAATTTCCACTAAGGGAATTAGAAAACAGGGAAATACCGATAGGTTTAGGCTCTGACGTAGGAGCTGGAACTACATTAGATATGTTTCAAATAATGAAAAGTATGATTTATAGGCAAGACCATTTGATACCCATAGAATCTCCTTTTTACTATGCAACAAAAGGAAATGCAAAGATTTTGGAAACAAATGGAGGGGAAATATTAGAAGAAAAAGATGCAGAATTTTTGAAAATAGACTTTAAGGAAACTGTAAAAAGGCCACAGGAAATATTAAAAAAACTCATCTTCAGTCAAGACTATAAAAGGGAGCTATTGATATTTTAAGCTCTACCACCATAGGTACCATTTTCGGTATTTACTACAATAATATCTCCTTTTTTAACAAATAATGGGACATTAACCTTGTACCCTGTTTCTAAAGTAACTGTTTTCGTTGCTGCATTAACCGTATTACCCTTTACAGCATCTACAGATTCTACCACTTTTAGTTTTACTGTAGGGTTTCTTTTAATTGAGACTATTTTTTCTTCAAAAAGTAAAACTAAAACCTTCTCACCTTCTTTCATAAATGAACTATAATCCCCTACTACATCACCTGATACTTCCACCGTTTCAAAAGATTTTGTATCCATAAAAAAATAAGATTTCCCATCATTATAAAGATACTGCATCTCTTTAGTTTCTGGAGAAATCTCTTGAAATTTAGTTCCTGCATTAACCGTGATATTCTGAATCGTATTATTGGAAAGATTTCGTAGTTTTAAAATAATTAAACCCCCTTGCCTACCCTGTGTTTTGTACTTCCTTTCAACAACAAAAAAAACCTTACCTTCCATTAACAAGTACATATTTTTTCTTAAATCGTCTGTTAGTGGCATAAAAAAGAAAAGCCTTAGATAAAAAGTAATACTGTTTAAATAAAAAGCAGAGATTGGTTGCGGGGATCGGATTCGAACCGATGACCTTCAGGTTATGAGCCTGACGAGCTGCCTCTGCTCCACCCCGCGCCTACAAACAGTTGATTATACTAAATTTTCATTACTTTTCAAACACCTTCCAAAAAGAGAAAATCTATCCATATTTGAAAAATTTCTTCAGGGCTTTTTTCCTCATCCCGTGTTGATAAACCCTTAGCTAACTCTAGTTCTTGCTCAATCCATTCAGAATTTAACAGTTCTTCTGGTATTACAAAGAGCACTTCATCCTCTCCACTATAACGTAATTTATCCCTAGCTTCTTTCTCAATATACTCCATTGAAACTACTTCTCCCTTTTCCAAAACCAACTCCAAATTTCTAATCCTGAGCTCAGCAACATCCCTTTGCGCAATTTCCAAAATTTGTAGTTTTTCATTTGCAATATTTATCGCCAAAAATAAATGATATGCCATAAAAGCAATGAAAGAAAGCATTAAAAAGATAAAGAACATCTTTTTTAAATTTGTTTTTTCTTTAAATTTTCTTCTCCTACCATTCTTTTGGAACATAAATTCATTATACACAAAAAATCTTTTGCAAGGAAAGGCATATAGCACGCCTAATAGGCTATTAGTATTTAGAGCTAACATTGCTCTTGACCCTAGCACAACAGCAATGATATAATCCAAATAGTTCAGTCTCTAGGCTTACTTTAAACTATTAGAATAAGAAACTTGTCAAACATTAAAAATCCAGATTTTATTAAATACCATAAAAATTTTGTCGATGGGCTTAAAGAAAGAGGGAGATCAAATTCCACAATTATTGCTTACTCAAAAGACATACAGCAACTCTTGGCATACTTAAACCAAAAAGGCATCGACGACATTACCAAAGTAACTATAACAGATCTGGAAAACTTTAAACAAAATATGGAAAGTGCTGGATACACTCCTAAGAGTGTTTCTAGAAAGATAAATAGTACTAGAACATTTTTTAGAGATCTTCTAGAAAATCAGGTAATAACTGAAAATCCTGCTGAGAAACTTGCTCACCCAGCTTTTGAGATGAAACCACCAAGAGTACTAACAATGATGGAATACAGAGCGCTGAGAGACGTAAGCAGAGTCGATGTTAGACTCTACTCCATAATTGAGTTACTCTTACAAACTGGGATTAGAATTGGTGAATTATCCGGACTCACACTAGACGATTTAAGAGAATCTAAAGATAAAAAAATTAAATATTTGTACATAAAACCAGTAGGCAATCATCCACCCAGAAAAGTACCTTTGAACAAGTCTGCGTATGCTGCGATACAAGATAATTTGAAAATTCGCCCAGAAAGTGAAGATGAAGCCCTTTTCATAACAAAAAATGGCAGACCTCTTTTAGTAAGAAATATCAGAACAACAATTGACAAGGCTTTTGAAAAGGCTGGTATTAAAAATGCAAAAGTCAATGACCTAAGAAACACATTCATAGCTCACCATCTAGCAAATGGAGTTAGCTTGACAACTGTTTCCAAACTAGTTGGACATAAAAGACTTTCCACTACAGAAAAATACCTTAACTTGATAAATAAGGACGGGCAAGAAGACTCGGCAAAAAAGCTAAAAGATCTCTAATTAAGGTTTTTCAAAAGTTATTGTAAAGGTAGAACCCTTCCCAACTTCACTTTTGACATCATAGGTAGCACCTATAAGGTCAATAAGGCCAATAGCCACATATAAACCCAAACCTGTACCGCCTGGACGCACAAGACCTTTTTCAGAATCACCATCTCTGTAATTACCTGAAACATATTGATTTAAGCGGAAAAATTTCGTTCCTAATTTACTAATAGCCTTCTTAGATATACCCTCA
>SLHS01000068.1 GCA_007136035.1 Patescibacteria group bacterium
CCTTCCATCTATCACGTTTTGTTGTATTCCTGCACAGGTTTGATTGCCATCCTGTGCATTGCTTGGGCCCAAACGCGCTGGGATGGACTTTTTGAGGTCGACAGCTAGACTTTCTTTCAGAAGTGGATGCTTATTCAAGAACTCCAGGATGTCAGCCAGTCTGTATACCTTTTCTAGCGTATCCCGGATAAATCCTAGTTCAGTCGCTCTTCTACCCATATAGGTTATGTCATACCTAGACGAGCCCTCCACCTCCCTGCTCGGTCATTTCGATGATGCTCTCGGGAACTACCAACTGCCACTCGCTGTTGTAGACCCCATCTTCCATAGCGTTCTTTGCCAAGTACCTTGTACTCAGCCCAGTTTGACTCTTACAGTACTCAAAAAAACCGTCGCTCAACTGCATGTCATGTCTGTAGTGGTGAAGAAGATAGCCCACCTTCTGGTATAATACCTGAATGCCATATGCATCCAGGTATTGCCGTAACTTCTGCTCCTCCAAGAATGGAATAGACGATAGGCACGCCAGCAGTTCCTCAAGACCTCCGATTTTTTCGAAGTCCCTTATGCTGTCCACGACAGTGCGCTCCAAATCCGTCACCCGAATTCCCTCGGTGTTGCGCGGTTCGATGACACCCACGTGAATTCTGGGCGATATCCGTTTGTAGCTGATACCTTCAAACTCAAATTCTCGAAACCTGGTCTCGGAAGCTACGTAGACCTCATAATAGACTTGATTTGCTAGACCAAAGAACTCGAAAGCAGAATGATGCGAAAGGTATGCCGAACTGCTTACAGCGCAGGCGATCTGGTATCTAGAGGCTACTACTTCACCGGTGGCTGGATTCACGCATGTATAAGTGTTTTTTCGGATTTTCTTAACTAAACCTTTGGCCGTCAGCCTTGATAACATGGATGATGCGGTTTTCCGATTCCCCGCTAGTTTTTCTACATCATCAAGCGAAAAAACCACCTTTTTCACTAGCTCATTGTAACCTGTCACCCGTCTCACCCCCCTATGCACCCCACTTTATTATGTGCACAAATACCGGCAATTTCATGGGTGTCCGTGCATGAGATACAGAGGCACGGCTGTATCTTCTAGATTGCATGTAATCTGTAATATAAAAGGGAGCCATTTAGAAACGAAATTGTAATTTAAAAGTGAGCCACTTCAATTAATGTGAAGAAAAAGTTGTAATCAAAAGTGAGCCACTTCGACCAAAATTCCTGTAAGATATTGGTAGTAATTGCCAATAATCATGACAGGAGTGAAAGGAATGATCGAAGTGGATCAATATCAGCTTATCAGACAAATGTATCTCGTAAAAGGAAAATCGCAAAGAGAAATCGCAAGAGAGTTAAATATTTCAAGGAACACGGTAGCAAAGTACTGCAATGGTGATGCACTACCAACACCAAGTTTCAAAAAACGTCCCAAGATCGTGTTAAGTGATGATGTATTAGCTAAAATCAAAGAGTATTTACAAGAAGATCAAGAAGCGTTCAAACTTGGTGCTAAAAAACAAAAACACACTGCAAAACGTATATACGAGAGGCTAAAAGAAGAAAATGAATTAACCTTCAAAGGCAGTTATGAAACAATTGCTCGTACACTACGACAGATGCGACAAAACCAGGGTCTGTTGAATGTTTATATACCACTTGCTTGGGATCCCGGTGATGCCATGCAAGTAGACTGGGGTGAAGCAACTGTTATTATTAGCGGCAATAAAGTTAAGTGTCATATGTTTTGTGCCAGACTATGCCATAGCGCCTTTCCTTTTGTTGTGATATTCCCGGCTGAACGCAGTGAGTTTTTCTTGGAAGGACATAAACAGGCCTTTGAATTCTATAAAGGTGCAACAAGACGTGTCATCTATGACAATTTAAAAACAGCAGTACAAGAAGGTTGGGAACGCTATGTCAAAAAAGAGCAACCAACTTTAAAGCTTCTTAAAGCTCATTATGCTTTCGAAAGTGAATTTTGCAATCGTGGGCAGGCCAACGAAAAAGGGCTGGTTGAGAATTTAGTTGGTTGGGTAAGACGTAATATTCTCACACCGATACCCAAAGCGGAAAGTTGGGATGAGTTGAACTTACTACTTCAAAACTGTTGCACTGCATACCTAAAGCATCAAGTCAAAGGAAAGAATGAAACAGTAGGTACACAGTATGCCAAAGAACGAACCAAACTATTGCCGCTACCAAGAAAGCCTTTTGAAACATGCCGTATGCAGATATGCAAAGTACATAAAGACAGCCTTATTCGTATAGACAATAATCACTACAGTGTTCCTTGTAGTCTGGTTAATCAAATGGTCACAGTTAAGGCCTTCGCATTTCACATAGAGATGTAGTTTCAAGGTGAGTTGATTACTAAACATGAAAGATCATTTGCCTCAGGTGAAACAAAATATAAATTAGAGCATTATATTGATGTTTTAGAGTTAAAACCCCGAGCTGTTCGTCAAGCTCAGCCTATTAGATCTACTGTTCATCCTAAAATACAGAACTTCCGAAACCGAATTGAAACTGGACCTAAAGGAGATCGAGAGTATGTGAAGATTCTGAGGTTGCTTCTTGACTATGGTCAGAATCCTTTACTAAAAGCCATAGAGGAATGCAAACTAAACGGAGCATGTTCTTATGAAGCAGTGCGGTTTACGCTAATGCAGAATCTACAAACATTGGAAGAGGTGTCAGCAACAACAAATAAATCACTCAATTTGGGTCCTGAGATTATTAATCATAATTTGAGTCGATATGACACCCTCATGAAAGCAGGTGAGTTGAGATGAACAGTACCGCAAGTAATGAGGGTTTGATAGAACTATATGCTAAGCAGTTACGTATGCCGACAATTGTCGATTGGGAATCGGTAATGCGAGAAGCAGATGATCAAAAGTGGGGTTATGAAGAATTTCTGTGTGTGATATTAAAGAAAGAATTGGAGCAAAGACAAGAAAACCAACGCAAACGGCGTCTTAAAGCAGCTAAGTTTCCAAAGGCTAAGACTTTAGATTCATTTGATTACAGGTGGCTGCAAAATGTGAAAAAGGCTCAAATTTATGAACTGGCAACCGGTAGATTTATCGAAGAAAAAAGACCAGTATTGATGTTTGGAAATCCAGGTACTGGTAAAACGCATTTAACAACAGCTATTGGTTACCAACTTTGCAATATTGGCTACAAAGTGCGATTCTATACCGCTGGGCAGTTGGTGACAGATTTAGCTGAAGCCAGTCAACAAGGCCGACTTGCATCGTTGCAGACAAAACTAGTGAAATATGACTTGTTGGTGATAGATGAATTGTCATATATATCCTTTGGTAGAGCTAGTGCGGAGCTTCTATTTCAAACAATTTCAAACCGTTATGAGTTAGGGAGTATCATGATTACAACAAATCTTCCATTTTCGAAATGGACTGATCTGTTTGGGGATGAAACACTAACAACTGCTCTTGTTGACCGGCTGGCTCATCGTGCCATTATTCTTGACATGAATGGAGAGTCTTATCGGTTGCATGAGACTCAAAACAAGAAAAGAAAGTAACTACTCTATAACTGAGAGGTGGCTCAATTTTAAATTACAACTGTGGCTCAAAAATAAATTACAACATGGCTCAATTTTATATTGCAATTTACACTCCCTGCCTCAG
>SLHS01000092.1 GCA_007136035.1 Patescibacteria group bacterium
GCTAAAAGTCAAAAACTTATGGCAACTTATACTAGACCCATAAGGACCTCTGAAAAAAGACTCTCTCCCTCAATATACGAAAAAATCCGTTTTAAACTTAATAAATGCTCACTTGCAAACACATGGAATACCTGCTTAAAGGAGAAAAACTACGAAATTATGTATAAAGAGAATAGCAAAACAAAATAAAGGTAAAAACAAAGAAATTACAACTTTGTGATATAATCAAAGGATTTTAAATAAACAAGAAAGATTAATAGATAAATGAATAAGTTAAAATTGTGCACACTCTCTGGAACAGAGGAAGTTGGTAGAAATTGCTCTTTTATTGAATACAAAGGTCAAATTTTAATAATAGATATGGGTTTTACATTCCCAGAAGTAGATTCTTTTGGAATTGACTATTTAATACCAAATTTTTCATATTTAAAGAAAAATAAATCAAAAATTATTGGAGTTGTCATAACACATGGACATTTAGATCACACTGGAGCAATACCATATATACTTCCTGAACTGGATTTCCCCCCTGTATACACAGGAAAATTTGCAAACGCTTTAATTAAAAATAGATTAAAGGAATTTAAATTAGAAAAGAAAATTAGGACTATAGATGTTTTAAGAAATAAAAAGTTTTCTCTTGGTTTTTTTGACATTACTTTCATAGGGGTCACACACAGTATCCCTGATTCACACAGTATATTTATAGAGACAGAAGCAGGTAACTTGCTCTTTTCTGGAGATTACAAAATCGATAAATCTCCAGCAAATGAACCAGAGACAGATTATGAAAAATTTAAAGAAATAGGTAAAAAAACAGACATTGCTTTAATGGAGAGTACAAATTCCTTTGAAGTGGGGAAGTGTTTGCCAGAATCTGAAGTTCGCGAAAACATCGAAGACGTTATTAAAAAAGCAAAAGGAAGAGTTGTTGTTGCATCTTTTTCATCTTTAGTTTCTAGAATACACTCTGTTTTTACTATAGCTCAAAGAACAAATAGAAAGGTCGTATTGCTTGGTAGAAGTATAAATGATGTTGTAAAAATTGCTAGAGAACAGAAATATATTAATGTTCCTGATAATATTCTAGTTTCTGAAAAAAACTTGAAAAGTTTCCAAGATAACCAACTTCTTTTTGTTTCGACAGGAAGCCAGGGAGAAAGACACGCAGCTTTAAATCGTATTTCTTTAAACGAACATAAATGGTTCAAAGCAAAAAAAGGTGATTTAATAATTCTTTCAGCCTCTGAAATCCCAGGAAACACCTTAAAAATTTCCGCCATGACTGACAGACTTATAAAAATGGGAGCAGACATTCTAAAGGCAAATATGCAAGAAATATATGAAAGTGGGCACGGACATCAAGAAGATATGAAAATTATGTATGAAATGCTTAAGCCAAAATACATAATTCCTGTACATGGAAACATGACAATGAGATACAAAAACAAGAAGAATTTAGTTGATTGGGGTTTTCCAGAAGACAGGATAGGGTTAACAGAAGACGGACAAATTTGGGAATATACCAATGGAAAACTTTCACGAGGGTTAAGAATCGAATCCAAACCTGTTCTAATCGATGGGTTAGGTTTTGGAGCCCCAGGAGACATTGTTATAAAAGATCGTAAACAACTTGCAAAATATGGAGTTTTTACAATCTTGATAAATTTAAGCTCAAAAGAAAAGAAAATGCTTGGTAAACCAAAATTTCTTTCCCGTGGTTTTGTATATATGAAAGCTTCACATAAACTACTTCAGGAAGTAGAGAGTATAACTATTGAAGAACATAAAAGATGGCTTAAGGAATCGAGAAAGAATTTACAAACAAGATTTCTTAAAGAAAATATTGAAAAAAGAGTTAAAAAATTTCTCTACAAAAAAACCGAAAGAGAACCCGTTATTATGATTGCTATAATTTAAAAATGAGCAAGAAAATCAGTATTGAACAACTAAAACCACACGACAGGAAGGACGGGTATCCTTTAGATGTTCCCAGGTGGTACATCAGAATTTTCGAAATTTTACCAGGTGCAATAACTTGGTTTTTTATACTCTCTCCGTTCATTCTTACTTTCCTTGGCTTAACAGAACTACTTATATTTCATATCTCTTTTTTAACAATTTACTGGTCATATCGCTGTATTAGATTTCTTGTTGGACTACTTATCGGAACCAACAGGATGAAAAGGGATATTAATACAGATTGGGTTGAAAAGATTAAGAAACTCAAAGGAAAACCTGCTCAGATAAACAAAAATTTAAAATATGTTTTCGTTTGCCCTATCGTTAAAGAAGGTATGGATGTTTTGAAACCGACTTTTGAAGCATGGGCCAAATCTGATATTGGTGCAGAAAAAATATCTGTGGTTATTGCAATGGAAGAAAGATTCCAAGAAGAATGCATTAAAAATTACAAAGAGATTTTGAAACTTTACAAAAATAAATTCCGAGAGATTACGTATTTTGTTCACCCCAATGATATAGAAGGAGAAGTCATCGGAGTTAAAGGAGCAAATATCAATTGGGCAACAAGAAATTTTGTAAAAAAAATAAAAGAGCGAGGTGAAAAAATGGAAGATTACCTGCTAATCACATGCGATAGTGACCTAAGACCTCATCCAAAGTACCTTTCTGCTATTACCTACAAATATCTCACCGATACTAAAAGAGAAAGAAGGTTTTATGCCACTGCTGTACATACATTTAACAACAATATTTGGAGAGTACCACCAATAGTTAGGGTACAATCCATGGTTTTGACAATAGTTCTTTTACATGATTGGGTCGTAAGAAGACATGGAAGAGATACTTTCTCTTCTTATGTCGTAAATTTGAAATGCGTTGATTGTGTACATTACTGGGATCCAGAAATAGGGATTGATGATACAACATTCTACTGGAATTCTCTTATACGCTTTCAAGGAGATTTTAGTGGCAAAGAAGTATATATACCAACACACAGTGATGCTGTAGAAAATGCAACTGTTATAAAAACACATATCTCCCTGTACAAACAACAGCTAAGGTGGGGCTGGGGCGTAATAGTATTCCCAATGACTTTTGCAGCTTTATACAAAAACAAAGCTATCAATCGCTTAAAAAAATTATCTATCGCTTGGCAACTAATTGATAACCAACTTCTGTTTTTAACAGTCATCTACAGTATAACTTTTGCTTTACCAATACTAAACCTAATAAACCCGGAATATCGGTATAGTTCAGCTTCATACAATCTTCCTACATTAATGAGTTATATTTTTACTGGACTAATGTTTTTAAACTTGCCTATTGTTTTTTTCAGAAGGAAAATCACACCTGTTCCAAAGAATTGGAATATTTTCAGACATATTTATGATATCATCGAAACAGGACTTATTATTTTAAACATGTTAACCTTCGCATTCATCCCTTTTGTACAAGCACAATCAGAACTTCTTTTTGGAAAAGGTTTCAGAAAAAGATACTACTCAACAGAAAAGGTACAAATTTCTAGAAAAAAGTAGTTTTTCAGTTTAGGATATAGTATATTAATCTATATATTAAAATTTGAAA
>SLHS01000058.1 GCA_007136035.1 Patescibacteria group bacterium
ATTCTATTTTCACCTCTGTGTCTTTTTTATCTTCCATAAAATTATCGTTTAAAATTTAAATATTCCTAGGTTAAATATATAACAAAAAAAGATTTTTTACAAATTTCTTGATATACTTCTGAACATGCGAGAAACTCCGATGATGCAACAATTCAAAGGTTTTAAGAGGCAGTATCCTGATAAAGTAGTTCTTTTTCGTATGGGGGACTTTTTTGAAACTTTTGGTGAAGACGCAAAAATAGCTTCAAAAATTTTAAATATTACTCTAACATCTAGAGATAAGAAGAAAGATTCTCCTCCCATGGCTGGTTTTCCTCATCATGCTCTGAATCAATATCTACCCAAATTTGTAAAGGCGGGATATTGTGTAGTAGTAGTAGATCAATTAGAAGATCCCAAATTAGCAAAAGGAATTGTAAAAAGAGGGGTGACTAGAATAGTTACACCTGGTACTTTAGAAGAAGATGAAAGTTCTTATACAAAAAACATTTTTCTTGTAAGTCTTTACAAAATAAAAAATACTTTAGGTGTAGGGGTGATAGATATCTCTACGGGAAATTTAAAGATTTGTGATTGCCCATTTTCTGATGAAAATGTACATAGAGTTTTGAATTTATTTAATCCTGGAGAAATACTTTTATTAGATAACGAAGAGGATATTTCTTTATCAGGGCAAGTGGTTCAGTTTTTAGATGCAGATTTTGTTAAAAGTGGTAAATATGAAAAAATGCTTAAAGATTTTTATAATGTTAGAGGTCTAAATTCTTTAAATTTAAAACGCACACTTCCCTCTTGTATTTGTGCAAGTATGATTTTAGATTACGTAAGCGAAACTCAAAAAACAAATCCAGAGCATATTTCTAATCCAGAGTTTTTCAATTTAGATGGAACAATGTATCTAGATTCTTCAACTATTAGAAATTTAGATTTGGTATATAATTTTACTACTGGTTCTACCCAAGGTTCTCTTCTTTCGATAGTTGGTGACACAAAAACAAATATGGGAATGAGAGAGTTACATAATTGGTTACTAAGCCCCCTTCTCAACTATGAGCAAGTAAACAGGAGACTTGATATAGTTGATTATTTTTTCCAAAATGTTGAAATTTTAAATGAAGTGAGAGAAAGTTTAGGAAGGATAAACGATTTGGAAAGATTAGTTGGGAGGATAGGTTTAAATAGAGCTAATGCCAGAGATTACAAAGCGATAGAATCCTCTTTGTTTGAGATTGAGGGACTTTTTAATAGATTAAAAGATTTAAATAAAAAATATAAGGTTTTTTCACATAAACTTTTTGATCTCCAAACGGAGTATTCATTAAAGAACTTAGCAAAAAGAATAAATGAAGTAATAAAGGACGATCCTCCTCTTTTAATAACAGAGGGTTTTTTTATAAAAGATGGTTATAATGAAAAGGTTGATGAACTTCGTGATATATCGGGAAGTAGTAAAAATTGGGTTAAGGAATTTGCGATAGAAGAAAAGAAAAAGACGGGTATAAGTAATTTGAAGATTGGTTTTAACAGAGTTTTTGGATATTACATAGAGGTTAGTAAAGTTAATCAATCAAAAGTTCCAGATGAATATATACGTAAGCAAACACTAGTTAATAGCGAGAGATATATAACTGAGGAATTAAAGGAAAAAGAGGATGAAATTTTGAATGCAGAATCAAAATTATCAGAGTTGGAGTTTGAATTGTTCCAAGAATTTCGTACGGAAACTCTTCCATATATTGATAATATAAAAAAGGTGGCCTGTGAAGTTGCATTTTTGGATGTACTACAAGGATTTGCTAATTGTGCTATGCAAAACGATTACATTAAACCTGAAGTTTTGAATATTGGTGTTGGTGAAAAGGTTATAGATATAAAAAATTCTAGACATCCTGTGGTGGAAATTTTAAGTGAGGAAGAATTTGTTTCAAACGATATATTACTCAATGACGGGCAAAGAAGAATGAATATTTTGACGGGTCCAAATATGTCTGGGAAGTCTACATATATTAGACAAATCGCACTTTGTGTTTTACTCGCTCAGATAGGTTCTTTTATACCGGCTTCATCAGGAAAAATCACTATGGTAGACAGGATATTCACAAGGGTTGGTGCATCTGATGATTTAATTAGAGGTAGGAGTACTTTTATGGTCGAGATGGATGAGGCTTCAAATATCTTGAATAATGCAACAGAAAATAGTTTAGTAATACTAGATGAAATAGGTAGAGGGACAAGCACATACGATGGAGTTAGTATCGCCTGGTCTTTAGCGGAATATTTAATTAAAAATATTGGTGTTAGAACAATGTTTGCTACTCATTATCACGAGTTGCTTGCATTGTCTGATTCAAACCCTGATTTAATAACGAATTTGAATGTTCAAGTCGATGAGGATGAAAAAAAAGAAGAAGTTATTTTTCTTCGGAAAATAGTAGAGGGTGGTACAGATAGAAGCTACGGTATACATGTAGCCAAATTAGCAGGTTTACCTGATGATGTTGTTAGTCGAGCTTACGAAATTTTAAATTCCTTTGAACAAACGGCAATGTTTAGTAAGAAAAATGTAAATATACCTGTACAAGAACAAATTGAAAAGAAGGGACAAAAGGAGGAAGATCTTAATCAACTATCTTTTTTGCCAGACGATAACAACCGTCTTTTGCGAGAGCTGAAAAAATTGGATTTAGACAAATTAACCCCTATAGAAGCACTAAATAAGTTAAACAAATGGAGGGATAAATATCTTAATTAAAAAATAGTCCCCATATGTTTTCTGTAAGAACAGAAAATATCTTGTTGAATTATTTTATTTTACTTTTAACAGTTTGCATACTTTTACTCAACAACTTCTCTTTTGTAATCTTGGTAATCTTTTTTATATTTTTATCATCTGGGATCTTGTTGTTTTTTGACAAGTATTTCTTTTTTAAATTATCCTTTTTATTTGGTATTTTCTTAACAATATTTTTTGTTTTTTCTCTACCCAGTTTAAATATTTTCATCCTTTTGATAATTTTTGTTGCGATTTCGCAAATTTGTTTCTCTTGTACATATTTTCTTCTTTTTCCACTATTCTATTTACACTTCAATTTTTTTGATATATATCATCTCATTTCTGTTTTTATATTAATTTTAGTATTTACATTTTTTCTTGGTATTAAAAAATTAAATAAGGAATTTCATGGTAAACTTTTTTCAAAAGAAGTGGAATACAATTTTTTGAAACACGATATTAGTAATTTATGTAGCATAGTTTTTTTTAAAAACAAGGATAAAAGTTTGGAACCTATACTGGAGCAAATAAGATTGAATTTGCATTCTGAAACGAACTCTTCAAAGATTTCAGTAGCTGGACTTTTAAGAACTAGTGTTTATCTTTTAGAGTATAATTTTAATTTGAAGATTAAAAACAATTTTTTTCTTTTAGGGGAGAATTTATCTTGGATATGTTTTTTTTATTATCTTTTAGAAAATTATGCTAGAAAAGGTTCAACTGTAGTTATTTTCGAAAATTCAGTTTTTGTAGTACTA
>SLHS01000077.1 GCA_007136035.1 Patescibacteria group bacterium
GAAAAAGAGGAAGAAGAAGAAAAAGAGGAAAAAAAAGAGGGAAAAAAAGAGGAAAAAAAAGAGGAAGATGATAATAAAGAAGCTAAAACATTAACAAAAAAGGAATTCATGGAAAAATTTAAGGAATTAGACCCAGATGATGAAGAAGGGAACGAAAAAGATTTAAAGAAAAAAAATATCAAAATTTCTTTAACTTCTAAGGATTAGACATCCCAATACCATTCATGAACATTCCGATATCTATCACTCGGAGAGACAAGATTATCTAAATCAAAACCCTCGATATTATTTCTTAATATAAAAAATACTTTAGGATGATAAAGAAAAGAAACAGGGGCGTCATCTATTAAATAACGTTGAAAAAGAAAATAGTCTTCTTTTCTTTCTTCTTTGTCTAAACTTGTCCTAGCTCTTTCAAGCAAAATATCCACTCTAGAATAATCATAGCCAGAAATATTAAGCATAGGATGATCAATTCTTAAAGAATGCCACAAATTATACTGATCTGGATCTGTAGCAACCTCTATTTCATACAACAACAATTCAAAATCCCTAGTAGGCAAAATCTCTCTCATAACTTGTTCATAGTTTAAAGGCCTTTCTCTAAGTAAAATACCCCCTTCCTTGAACATCTCTGTTAAAACCTCTACTAACCTCTGGTTAAGTTCAGAATCAAAAAAAGATATACTCAAAGAAAGAACTTTATTATCATCAGTAACATAATACCCATCTTCAGAATCTCGCTCATATCCAAGCGACTCAATAATCTCAATAGCCTCATCTAAATCATAACTCAATGGTTCTAGAGAATCATTGAACGCCCAAGAATTTGGAGAGATAGGACCTGTCGCCAAAACACCCTCTATATCTGCATCCTCAAGCAACTTTTCCTTGTCGATTAAAAAAGAGAGCGCTCTCCTAAATTCTACATCTGCAAATTGCTCTCGCCTGGTATTAAAAAATATCAATTTTTGCCTATTGTACAAAACAGATTCTTCAATTCTAAAAAAGGGATAGTCATCTAAATTCTCTATCTTTTCCAAATCAAAAATATTAATAATATCAACCTCATTATTTTTAATAGCTCCATTTAGATCATCATAGCTCTCAAAAAACAGATATCGATAATTTTCGATAGAAGGTTCTAACCAATGGCCTTCAAAAGCACTCAAAACAAAGCCTCTTTGACTAATTGAATCAACCTTGTAAATACCACAACCTATTGGATTAGTATTTGTCTTGCTTCGTGAAAAATTATTCAAAGAAATATTCTCATAAATATGCTTAGGAATCATATGTACTGAAATTGCTTCCCAAAAGGTAGCATTTGTTTCTTCTAGTTTGAATCGTAAAGTATAGTCATCTATTTTTTCAATTTTCACACCCTCTAAAGCTCTACCATATGTATCTTCTCCAAATTCCTGTGCTAGAAAAATTGAAGTCTCAAAATTCCAAATAATATCATCAGCCGTTACAGGATTGCCATCATGCCAAAAAACTCCCTCACGTAACTTGAAGAGATATTCAAGATCACTAGTTTTAGCCCACTCAAATGCAAGACTAGCTACAGGTTCACCAGAAGCATCAACCTCTATAAATCTTTCGTAAACGAGTTCGTAAAAATCACGATCTACAGAATTTTGAGTTACATACATAGGATTTGTTGAAAGTAATGTACCAACAGTAGCTTCTGTTATGACTGTAGTATCCTGGCCTTCAACAAATTCACGAACAAAATTTGATGTAAATCCAAAAAAAACAAAATACCCCAAAGAGAGAGAAAGAAGTATATAGAAGAGGGGACTAGTAGAACTAATGAATTTTGCGAAAAACTTTGGATAATTCCAAAAAAAATCTCTAAACATCGCCCTTTTTATTTTATGTAGAGAATTTAACTATTACAAATGATAATACAGAAAAGACAACAATAAGGAAAATTGTCCCATAATACAGAAACGACTCCAAACCTCTACGAGTTCTAAAATGTTCACCACCTCCTCCACCTCCAAACAATTCACCAACACCTTCACCCCTGTTCTGTACTAAAATTGAAGCAACAATGAGGATACCAAGAACTATCTGCGTTATCATCAAACCATTTAAAATACTTTGATCCATTTTTAATTATTCTTGAAGTAATTTAACTAAAGATGATACAAAAGCAGTACTTAAGGATAACAATACCATCGTTCCTATTTTATCAAATTCAAAGGATTTTAGCGACAACCAACCTAAATCGGTTTCTTGAAAGACCAAATTATCAACTAAAAAACCAGGTAGAAAAGTTTCTAAAGCAAAAAAAACACCAAAAAGAATTAATGTTATAGCCAAAAGCCTCGTTAAAAAAACAACCTTTACTGTTAAAAAAACAAGCAAGGGCTTGGAAAGTACTATGCTTACACCAACAAGAATCAAAACACTAAACAAATAGATCAAGTCGCTAGGCAACTGAACCGAAGGAAAGAAAAGCATTACAAAAACAAAGGAAAAGATGTATAATACTAAGTCGAAAAGTCCTTTTTTCATAACTCAATCTTGATTCAAATTATATCTTAAAGTATACTAGCATACCATAAAATTAACAAGATGGTGACGTAGCCAAGGTGGTTAAGGCCGCGGTCTGCAAAACCGCTATCACGGGTTCGAGTCCCGTCGTCACCTCCAAGGTTGTTTTATTGCTTATTGAACACTATAATACGCTATGATGTGCCGAGATGGTGGAATTGGCAGACACGCAGGACTTAAAATCCTGTGCCCGCTAAGGGCGTGCGAGTTCGATTCTCGCTCTCGGCATTAATCCACATCAGCAAACTTATCAGGATCTTCGTTACCACAACGAGGACATTTTTTAATAACTTCAATACCTTCATAAAGATAGCCACAATTTAAACACTTCCATCTTAGCCACATAACATCAAGCCCTTCCTTCTTAACCTTTTTTGATATATCTTCCATTTTCTATTAATTTTAAAATAAATTCAAAAGTTTCCACTTCATTTTGGTAAGAACTATTAACCAATATATCATTGTACTTCCTCTGATTTTCAAACTCAATGCCATACAAATCCATAAACCTTCTTTTGTCATTTTCAAATCTTTTTACCAAATTATGACGAATTTCCTCCAAAGTTAAATCCGTTATTTTCTTGCCCTTTGTTCTCTCAGCTCTAACATCAATATCAGCATCTATCCAAATTTTTACAGTACAAGGGATCTCATATTTTGTTGCTAAAGCAGCAAATATTTTACTATCTATTAAAATATCTCTTGAGAAACTTTTTTCAAAAAGCTCTTCATCTATTAAAGAATCAAATACCAAGTGATTTTTTTCAAAAATTTCACTTTCTAAAAATTTTGTCAAATTTTTAAAACCATGCTTTTTGGCCAAATCTCTCATCAATTTACCCCCATAAAAATAATTAAGAGAGAAGTGCTGTGCCAATTTTTTAGCTATAGTAGAAGCACCAGAACCACCAGGCCCACCCACTACAACTAAATGACCGAGCTCTTTACTACGAGTATGCAAATCA
>SLHS01000040.1 GCA_007136035.1 Patescibacteria group bacterium
AGAATTTCCCTTACTCAATTCCTGAGCATTACAAGGAGGACAATCACAAAACTCTTCTACAAAGACCTCTTTTTCAAAAACAATCCAGAAACAAACGTGTAGCAACAGCATTATAAAAAAAAGCTTAACAAAAAACCAAAATTTGCTCATCCTCCTGGCACCCATAATCATAATATAATATAATATAATACAGTATAAATTACAAAAGAAGCTATTTTGGAAATTGAACTTTCCAGACATAATGTGATATAAAGGATAGGCGAGTTTGATTTTTCAGCCCATAATTCCTTTTGAATTGTTAATTTAAGACACCTAAAGCCATTTATGAAAGACAAGCAAGATAATTACGATTCGTCTCAAATTCAGGTTCTAGAAGGTTTGCAAGCTGTAAGGAAAAGGCCAGCGATGTATATTGGTTCTACGGATAAACATGGACTACATCATATTGTTACTGAAGTACTAGATAACTCTGTTGACGAAGCTATTGCAGGATTCTGTGATAATATTTGGATTAATCTGAAAAAAGACGGGAGCATAACTATAGAAGATAATGGCCGTGGTATACCGATAGACACACACCCTACAACCAAAAAATCCACTTTAGAAACTGTTATGACAAGTTTGCATGCTGGAGGTAAATTCGAATCCGGAGCATACAAAGTTTCAGGGGGCTTACATGGAGTCGGTATAAAATGTACAAATGCACTATCAGAATTTATGCAAACCACTGTTTTTAAAGATGGGAAAATATACAAACAAAAATATGAAAGAGGAGATGTTGTTTCCGAAGTCGAAGAAATAGGCGTAACTGAAAAAACTGGTACTATACACCATTTCAAACCAGACCCTGAAGTTTTTACCGAGACGAATTTTGACTTTAAAACCATATTGGGGAAATGTAGACAACATGCATACTTAACAGCAGGTCTGAAATTCACTTTAACTGATGAAAGAGAACAAGAACCTATTGTATACCAACTTTACTTTGAAGATGGTATCAAGTCCTTTGTTAAGTTTTTCAACATCAATGAAAAAACAATCTCAAACGTTTGTTATATACAAGGACATGAGAGTGACATAATAGTTGAATGTGCAATTCAATACAGTTCTGCGTTAGACGAAAAAGTCCGTTGCTATACAAATAATATATTGAATCCAGAAGGGGGAACCCATTTAACTGGTTTTAAAGTCGCTTTAACAAAAGCTATAAACAACTATGCACAAACAAATGACATAGCGAAAGGCGTAAAAGACAAACTTGGTGGAGAAGATGTAAGGGAGGGACTAACAGCAATAGTTTCGGTTAAAGTTCCAGACCCACAATTTGAAGGACAAACAAAAATTAAGCTAAATAACCCTGAGGTACAAAGTGTTGTTCAAAAAATTGTCAGAGAAGGCCTTGAAAGCTACTTTAATGAGAATCCAAAAGAAGGGAAAAACATTGTTTCCAAAGCTGTTTTAGCATACAAAGCAAGAGCCGCAGCAAAAGCAGCTAGAGATGCCGTAATAAGGAAAGGAGCGTTAGAAGGAGGTGGGTTACCTGGAAAACTGGCTGACTGTGCGAGTAAAAACCCTGCAGAATGTGAACTATATCTCGTAGAGGGAGACTCTGCTGGTGGCTCAGCCAAGCAGGGAAGGGATCGTCATACTCAAGCTGTACTTCCATTAGGAGGTAAGCCAATAAATAGTCAAAAATATAGAATAGATAGAGTTTTAAACAATCCAGAACTTAAAGATTTCATTATCGCCCTAGGTTGCGGAGTAGGAGAGAATATGGATCTTAAAAAACTAAGATACCATAAAATTATATTAATGAATGATGCTGATGTTGATGGTTTACACATAACAACATTAGTACTTACATTAATATTTAGATATTTAAGACCTTTAATAGAACAGGGCTACATATATGTCGCTCAACCACCACTTTTTAAGGTAGAAGTAGGTAAAGAGAAATTCTATTTTCTCAACGATGAAGAAAAAAATGAATTTGTTAAAAAAGTCGAAGCTAGTGGTAAAAAACCCGTTATAAACAGATTCAAAGGACTAGGAGAAATGAATCCAGATCAACTTTGGGAAACTACAATGAATCCAGAAACAAGAGCATTGAAACAAGTAACCATAGAGGATGCAGAAATAGCAGAAGAAACTTTTGAAATGCTTATGGGAGAAGAAGTCCCTCCAAGAAGAAGATTTATCAAAAGCAACGCAAAAAGTGCTAATTTAGACGTATAAAAAATGGACATCATTAATACTAAAATAGAAGATATACTAAAATTTCCCTTTAAAGAAAAGGACTGGTTTAGTACTTTCGGTATATATACAATAATAAGTTTGTTTTCAGGAATTCTTGTTTTCTTCTCTTTCCTTTTTCTTTTCTTTGGTGGAGCATTTATATTCGAAGACATAACCATTGGCATATTCATTAGTATACCGATTTTCATTCTAGCGATAATCTTTTTCATAATAACTCTCTATTTACAAGGCTACATACTTGAAATGATAAGTTATGTGAAAGAAGGAAAAGCTGAAAAGCCAAAACATGATAATTTTGCAATAAAATTGAAAAAGGGATTCGATCGACTTTTGCTAGGTATTGGACCAGTAATCATTTCAATTATAATTTTGTCTCTTTCCATAGCAATTATTTTCTGGGGAGCAAACATCATTGAAACAACTCCTACATTAGGAATAATTTTAATAATTGCCGGTATTTTTAAAACCTTGTTTTCAATACTAATCACAATTGCAGTTTCAACGATGATAATACCATCAATGCTTTACATATATTTAGAAACAAACTCTGTGATAAAAGGATACAATTTAAAAAATATTTGGATAATAGTTAGAAATATGTGGAAAAGTTTTCTTATTGTCTACGCATTTAGTTTTGTACTTGCAATAATAGTTTCTACTTTAGGACAAATGCCATGTATAGGCTCTTTTATATTAATAATTGGAACAGCCTACACTACATTCGTAGTTGCATTTCTCACTGGAAGAATTTTTGTCGAAATAGATAAATTAAAACTACTTAAATCATAATGAACGGTGAAAAACTAGAAAACAAAGAAAAAGAAGGAATAGAATTTTACACACCCTCTTATGAACCAGGTTCTGTAATACCAAGATCCATTATAGATGAAATGAAGTCTAACTATCTCGATTATTCTATGTCCGTTATTGTTGCAAGAGCACTCCCCGAAGTCAAAGACGGTCTTAAACCTTCACAAAGGAGAATTCTCGTTTCAATGAACGACCTTGGCTTAACGCCTAGTGCACATTATAGAAAATCAGCAAAAATCGCTGGTGACACATCAGGTAATTACCATCCTCACGGAGAATCTGTTGTTTATCCAACAATGGTAAAACTCGCCCAAGACTTTTCTACAAGATATCCATTAGTTGATGGGCAAGGTAATTTTGGTAGTATTGACGGAGACCCTGCTGCGGCAATGAGGTACACAGAAGCTCGAATGGCAAAGTATACGATGGAAATTATTAGAGATTTAGATAAAGGGACAGTAACGTTCATTCAAAACTATGATGGAACTAGATTAGAACCAGAAGTTCTACCATCACTTTTCCCAAACCTTCTGTGCAATGGTAGCGATGGAATTGCTGTAGGTATGGCAACAAAAATACCCCCACACAATTTAACAGAAGTTCTCAACGCGTTAATAGCAATGATTGAAAAGGGAAATAGTTGGGAAGGAAAACATATCTACAATGAACTTAGAGAAACAAGAGAAAAAAAAGAGGAAATACCAAAAACTTTAAATTCACATCCACTTTCATACTTAGAAAACTACACCTCAGAAGAAGGAGAAATAAAAGAACTAAAAAAGAGAATTTCTAAAGAAAATGGAGAAGAGTACCTTTATCCAATTTTTGAATCAGATATTACCCCTGAAGAATTGATAGAACATATTTCAGGGCCAGATTTTCCTACGGGAGGGACAATATATGATCAAAAAGAAATAATCAATATGTACGCTACCGGAAAAGGCAGAGTATTAACACGAGCAAAAGCTTCAATAGAAGAAGGAAAAGGAGGTAAGTTTCAAATAATTGTTACAGAAATACCATATCAAGTTAATAAAGCTCATTTGCTTGAAAAAATTGCCTTTCTAGTAAAAGAAAAAAAGTTAACAGGCATTTCAGATCTTAGAGACGAATCAAACCGTGATGGTATGAGAATAGTTATAGTTCTTAAAAAAGATGCACAACCTAAAACAGTCCTAAACAAGCTCTACAAATATACAGAGATGCAGAAAGCCTTCAACTCAAACATGATAGCACTGGTCGATCAAGAACCAATTACACTAACGCTAAAAAGGATGCTTGAGCTCTTCCTTTCATTTAGAATCTCTGTGACTATCAGGAGATACGAATACGATTTGGCACAAGCCAAATACAGAGGACACATATTAGAGGGATTGCTTAAAGCTCTAGACATGCTTGATGAAGTAATCGCCACTATTAGAGCATCAAAAACTCAAGAGGAAGCAAAGGAAAATTTGATAAATAAATTTGAATTCACACATGTACAGGCACAAGCTATTTTGGACATGCAATTAAGACGACTTGCTGCACTAGAAAGAGAGAAACTTAATGATGAATACAAAGAAATAAAAGCAAAAATTGGAAATTATCTTAAGATTCTAACAAACCAAGATGAAATTCTTTCAGTTATTAAAAATGACCTAGAAGCACTGAAAGATAAATTTGGAGATGAAAGAAGGACTAAAGTTATCAAAGGAAAAATTGATGAAATCGCAGAGGAAGACCTTGTACCCTCTGAAGATACTTTCATAACAATAAGTCATTCTGGATATGTAAAAAGACTTTCTCCAGAAACATACAGAACACAAAAAAGAGGGGGTAAAGGTGTAATGGGTGCTGTCACAAAAGAAGATGATTTCATTAAGCACGCATTGCTTTGCAATACACACGATGATTTAATGCTTTTTACAAATACTGGTAGAGTTTTTATTTCAAAGGCATATGATATCCCAGAGTTCAGTAGAACAGCAAAAGGCTTACCTATCGTAAACTTAGTATCACTAAACCAAGGTGAATTAATTACTAGCGTTTTAACAAGAAAACCAAGTGGTGGAATAATGAGTGTAGAAGAAATAGAAGAGGGACAGGAAGAAAAAGGTCTCGTAAAGAGAGAAGATTTTAAATTTTTACTCATGGCTACCAAAAAAGGAACCGTAAAGAAAACAGACATCAAGGACTTTGAAAAAATTAGAGCTAATGGCTTAATATCAATAAAACTAGACAAAGAAGATGAATTAAAATGGGTAAAACCAACAACAGGGAATGACGAAATAATTGTTGTAACAGCAATGGGTAGATGTATAAGGTTTAATGAAAAAGGCATAAGGCCAACAGGAAGAAACAGTCGGGGGGTTAGAGGTATAAAGTTCAAATTCGACGATGACGAAGTTATTTCAATGGATGCAATAAGAAGTAACGAGCATAAACTTTTTATTCTTTCAGAAAAGGGTTTCGGTAAAATGACAACATTAGATCAATATCCCACACAAGGTAGGGGAGGTTCTGGAGTTTTTACATTCAGAGTAAAAGATAAAACAGGGAAAGTTGTTGCTGCCAGAACTATGGACAACCCAGAAAAGGAAATTGTTGTTGTTTCAAGGAATGGTGTCGTTATAAGATCGGGAGTCACAGATATACCATCTTTAGGAAGACAAACTTCTGGTGTAAGAATAATGAAACTAAAAGAAGATGATATGGTAGCTACTTGTGCTTTACTATAAAGTAAAGACAAAACCCATAGTTGCAACTATGGGCCCTTTCTGATATAATGCTAATCACGAATAAATTGATTAGTAAAAAACATGAGAAAGATAGGTAAACATACTATATTTTTGCTAATATTTTTGTTATCAAACATTAATATAGTTAGTGCTAAAGTTCCTGAAGTAAAAGGAGTTAGTATACCCACTGTTTACGGGGTACACGACCCAATAGATACAAGCCTAGGAGGTATAGAATGGATATTTATTCTTGCATTATTTGTATTCATTGCTGGATTAGTTTTAATCGTAAACGGTAGAAGCTTAAAGAGCCAAGTTGAGAAATAACTATTATTGACTAAAACTATAGCCTGTAGTATAATTAAGAATATGATTAAATAAAATTTAAAATCAAAAAATATGAGAGAGCAAAGAGAGTTATATCAAGAGCACAAGAATGTTGCTCAAGAAAAGACTGATTTGCCAAGCAAGGAACAAGTAGATAAACTTGCAAAAATGGCAAAAGACAAGGATGATAGGAAAAAGATCAGAGACGGTTACAAGAAGGACAGTAAAGATATAAACAACAGATATGATAAGAATATAGAAAAAGCAAAAAATTTCTATAAAGATAACGAAGATGCTTTGAACGACACAGCAAGAGTAGAAATGGGACAAGAATTGGATACAGAGAAGGAATACAAAAGAGAGAGAATTTCCAAAACCAACCTTAAATCGAGAGCCAACAACTTTTTAATCGGAGCTGGTGTTTTCTTGGCTGGTGCTGGTGTTCTTGCATGGGGTTATGGAAATATAAAAGGCACTGTTAATAACGAAAACAATAAAAACAAAGATATAGAACCAGAACCAATAGTAGAAGAGGAAGTTATAGAAAAAGAAGTTCCAAAAGCAATAGAAGAAGATATAGAAATTGAGACCCAAGAACAAGAAAAGATGGGGGTAAGAGCAGAGATCGAGGCAAATAGAACATATAACTTCTCACAGATTGTTGCAAGAATTAATAGTTATCCCGAAATGGTAACAGAGGATGGTCTAAAGTACTGGGAAGTCAACGAATCACCAGGACAAATAACGGTAACAAGACCTTACGGAGAACTTGATCCTAACAACCCTCACCACGAAAAGGTTGAATTTGAATTTTATCCAAATGATGAACAAGCTATTTTTGAATGGAACGAACTCGAAATCCCAGCTAATGTTCCTACGGGAGCTTTCTGGCTACAAGCAGATTCCACTGGAGGTGCCGCAAAAATAGAATTCTTCAACGAAAGTGGGAAAGTAATTAAAAAGCACAACGGTGAAATGGTAGTTGTAGAATGGGTCAATAAAGACGGTAAGAAAGAGCAGGCAATTCAATTTAAAGATAGTATTACAGGTGAAACAAGACCAGCATCTTTCCAAATGTTTGAAATTATTTTTGATGAAAAAACAGG
Organism: Patescibacteria group bacterium; assembly: GCA_007136035.1. Taxonomy (GTDB): domain Bacteria; phylum Patescibacteriota; class Dojkabacteria; order SC72; family T1SED10-24; genus PWIP01. Next base: position 7,220 of record SLHS01000040.1, read on the forward strand.
GGAAGCTGTAGACATTAAATACCCTTACCATAGAGCTAAAGTAACATTTGAACCAACACCTGGATCAAGAATGAATTTAGTGACGGGACCAACCATACACTTTAATCCTGAAAACCCATACGGTCCTGACCATGATCAAGGTTTTGGATTTTACTTATGGGAAAGTAACAAAGAAGTTAAATAATCCTAAAAAGGTATAGAACTTCGAAAAACAAGCTGGTCACAAGATCAGCTTGTTTTTTATAATAGACCTACACAAATGAACATGCTATATTCATAACATAATAGGTAAAATTATTTGAATAGAAAATGAAAGATTCCTTTCTAACAAGATACAATATTGTCGAACTTCTAGGCTTAGAAATCGATGCAATAGAAAAAAGAAAATATTTAGAAGAAGTTTCTGACACATGTGTAAAAAAGGCTTTTTACAGACTATACAGAGAAGGATTGATAGAAGAGGAACTATTTAATCATATCGAACCCATTATTACATCACAAGAGAAAGAATATGATATTACAGAAAAACTTAATCACCTAAAAGAAGAACTAGACGAGGCCATAGTAATTGAAACAAATGATTACAAAAAACTAAGCTTAATAGAACAAATTGAAGATTTTCGCACTTATGTAGACAAAAAAAACATAGAAGACCAAGAAATATACATTGTTTTACCGAGATTGTTGAAATCTCTTGATAATAGGGGGGAAAACTTCGAAGAATTATTAAATAAGTATAAAAAGTTAAAAATACAACACGGATATGAAAGCAAAGTATAATTACATTTTTGTTTTTTCCTTAGCTATCATAGCATTAATTATAAATGCCACACTTTTCTATATGCCCCATATTAGGGGAGATTACTCAATACTAAATACACAAGACGAAAGACTTCTAATATACCTAAAAGGAGGAGATTATTTAGAAATTTTTTGGGATCATGATTTTTGGCAAAGTACAGAAAACGAATATGATTCACTAATAAAAGGACAACCTCAGAGAAAAGTCTCATATCATGAAGACTGGCTTACAAATCAAAAGACTAAAATTCTAGAGATTATTGAAAATGAAGATATTCAAGTTACAACAAAACTTAAAATAATAAATAGCCAGAGTTTTTCTTTGGAGAGAAGCTACAAAATAAAAAATGAATATCTACTAGAAGATATGGACACAACATATATTCAGTTAATCATTGGTTCGGATTTTCATAGCTACACCCCAGAAGAAAACAGATTAAACTTTACTCATTGCAAACTAACTATCAACAAACCAAACATACTAAAATCTCAATACCACTACCAAAACAGTTTGCTCGAAGTATCAAGACAAATACCAAAAGAAGCTAAAGAAAATAATACCTATACTATTAAATTGAACTTTTATCTAGACTGTGAGTAGAAACAAACTATTAACAAAACTAGAACAGTTTTACATCATTTCTCTTAGTTCTATTCCCTTATTCACCTTTTTTATAGCTTTCTTACAACAAAACACAGAGGACTATACAAATACTGCTATTTTCGTAGCTTATTTTGTTTTTATCTGTTTCACTCTACCTAGTTTTCTAAGCAAAATTCTTTTCAAGCGAAATTTTTTCAGCTTAACAAGCGTATTATGTTTCCTTTATTTCCCAATCATATATTTTGTTAGTCTAATAATACACCACCTTCATGGTTTTGATTTTCAACAAATATATTTTGCTTCCGGTCTTCTAACAATACTATTTTGGCATACATTATTTATAATATTCATACTTAAAGAGAAAATAAACAAAGTTGAAAAAACTGTTTTTAACTTTGTCTATACATTGATCCCCTTCACAATATTTCTTTTCATTATAGCCTTAGTAAGAGACTATGGTTCCATAATTTCGACAGATATTCTTATACACAAAACAGTCTTAAATGGTATGCAAGATCCAAATACCTTTGGAATTATGCCCGCAACATACTCAAATACATTCACAGGACAAGGATATCCCATATTGATGTATCACACATTTCTCAATATGATAACAAACGCTTTTACATTACCATTCCACTTAGTCAGTTACTTTGTAGACCTTTGTTTAACACTAATATTTTCTTTAGTAGTTTTCAGATTCTTCATAAAGTATTACAGTTCACTTTGGGCAATAATCGGCACAACAGTAGCTGTACTAACTTTTGAGAATTTGGCATATACCTCACATTTTTTTGTCCCTCAAACACTAGCTTTCCTTTTCTTCCTAAAAATTCTTACTGATAAGAAACTAACACTAAAAGAGCTCTTTTTTACAGGTGTACTTTTAACTCTAACTCACTTTTTTATAGGGGCCTTTCTTACAGGCTTTTTGGTAATAAAACACCTATATTTTGATGGTAAATTACTTAAAAAGAATCCAAATTTCCTTTTTCTGGAAACTTTCCTACTCTTTGCTTTTATAATTCTACTAAGTGCTGCAGGTTTCAGTATTGAAAGATATTTCCAAACGGAAACAACAGAATGGTTTGGAAATTTAAGTAACCCAGATTTTATACACAAATTTTCAGTTCTTTTTAATTTGTTGGGTGCCTTATGGCTCCTAATTCTATACGCTTTTTTCAGAGTACTCGGTAAGAAAAAAAAGAGTTTACCTGAGCTAATTGGATATTTTGGTATTTTAATAGCATTAGGTACGTATTTCCTTTCACCAACTTTTGCTTCAAAATTTCTCTTAGGATTTGGATTTTTTTCAAGCCTTCTTTTGATTTCTTGGTTTTCTGAACTGAATTTTCCCAAAAAATATTTACAAATTGTTTTTATTACAATAATAATATCTGCTTATGCTTTCAATTTTAGCAATCAATTTCTTGAATTAACTCGATTTCTAGAACAGGAAGATAGAAGTAGAACAGCTTTAGTTAAAAAAGATGAATCTCTTGTAAAATTCTGGCAACAAGAAAACCCTGATTGTATACTAATTTCTGATCCACAAACTCAACTAACTATACATTCCATAGGGGAGGGGATAACAGCAAGAGGCATGTACATGACTTTAGACTCAAGAACCAAACTAGCAAATTTTATACGTGAACCTTCCCAAAGAAACCTTATTAAGATAGTAGAAATTGAAGAACTTGAAAATATTCAGAATGAAAAAATTTGCATAGGTATATCCCAAAGATTAATTGAGATGGCTGAAAAAAATAGAAGTTGGGAAGACCTGATTTCAACTTACCAAGTAGAACATAGGTTTAGCTATTTAGAAACAAGTCATGATGTTTTTCATTTACTAGATATATACCCAAGAATATATCTAGATGATTATCATGCGATTTTCATTATCAGAGGAGGTCATTAGAAATTTCTAAGAATATCCCAATACTGAGAAAATATTTTCTTACTTGCAAAAACTTCGTGATTTTTCTTAGCTATTTCTTTATGAAAATTATTCCCCTTCTTAGAAGAATCACTCATTGCCTTTTCAAGAACATTTATGAGTTTATTCAAATCTTTTGCAGGAAACGAATACTCTTCTAGGTTGGAAACTCTAGAAACTTCCATATTATGGGGGATATCAGACATAACCAAAATACAACCCAAAGCCGCAGCCTCAACAATTGCAAGAGGCAAACCTTCACTAAGAGATGAGTTAACATATATGGCTGATTTAGCAAGTAGTGAATGAAACTCCTTCTGCGGCATTAATTTATTAATAAAATGAACATTTGCAGGTATTGCATCCTTCTCCATTTCATCAAAAAGGCATTTGCCTTTACCTATTAGATAGAATTCCCAATCCTTATACTTCGGAGATAATTCTAAATACGCTTTTATTACAGTATCTGGATTCTTTACAGGGAGAAGTCTAGATGCGAAAACTACCTTCTTTTCTTTTTCCCAACCATCAAACTGACCAATAACTTCTTCTTCAAAACCGTTAAGAATTACCTGTGCATTATCAACCCTCCTACCATAACGACTTCGCACAAATTTCTTAGAAGATTCTGAAACAAAAACATGCTTTTTAGCATATCTATAAACCAAAGAAAATATTGTTCTATCAAGAATGTCAGCAAAAAAATTTGCATATTTAGTTTTAAAAGTTGTTGGTTCGAAACCAGTATCAACATAAAGGTAATTTATACCATGAATTTTCGCTAAAATGCTCGCTGCAATACTACCCGTAAAGTGTCTACCATAAACAATAAATGTCGCTTTACGATTTAATCTCATAATTTTAGAAAGCTTAGAGACATAACTTAAACCCACTAAAGGATAGAAACCGTGAAAAATCTTAAAAGTATTGAGTTGTACCCGATCCACGTCATCTTCTCTATAATACCTATTTGTATCTCCAGAATAAAAAGCTAGACAATTGAAATTTTTCTCTCTAGTTAAAAACTGTAATAGTTGAGATGCGGCATTTTCCAAACCACCTCCCTGGGGAGGGAAAAGATTACAAATACTGATATAATCCCACCTATTTTCAGTTAAATTTTGAAACGATAAATAATCTTTCATCTAGCATATACATAGGCTTAGCTCGTTTTTTAGGCAAAACAACATTTGCCTCTTTAGCAATGTCTAAATCAGAATAACTATTATTTAAAAACAAATCAACTTTTCTCACTAATTCCAACATTATCATTTTGTAAAGCATCAAAAAACCTTTAAAATAGGTTAAACTCTTACTACTCAAAGAATAAGGTGTATATATAGCATCTATTGGTACATAACCTGAATTCTTACCAAACTTTTTCATCAACTTATTAACACTAACGGCCCAATCATAACCATTTTCCAAAGTTAAAAGTTCGGGTAGAATATCTTTACTGTAAGATCTCAAACCACACAAAGGATCAGGAGTTTTGATTCCGTAAAGGAGAATAAAAGATATTTTCGCCATAAAATTAGAGAACTTTTTCTTTAGAGGTATATTTTTATGGAATTTTCTAACACCAGAAACTACCAAAAGGTCATCTTTCATTATCTTTTTCATAACCCTAACAGTATCTCTTTTAGAATGCTGATTATCTGCATCTACCGTTACAACATACTTTGTATTTAAACCAAGACAATATCTAAATCCAGACTTCAATGCAGAACCCACACCAACATTTTTTGTATGCTGTATCAATATTATTTTACCAAAACCCTGCAAATACTTTACTATTTCAGTCGATCTATCTGTAGAGCCATCATCAACAACAACAATATGCTTGGGGTTCAAGGAGAGCATTTGGACCAAAACAGTACCTATAGTTTCTTCCTCATTATAGCAAGGTATCAAGATTGTGAAATCCTTGTATTTATTCATTTATTTTAACAAATAAATTATATATTAATACCTGCTGCATTATACCCCAACATAGGCCTATAGTCAATATGGGCAAAATATGCTAAAATTACCAACATGTGATTTGTGTTAAACTAAAAACAATGGAAAAGAAAAGACTATTAAGCATCTTTGCAAAAATAAATATCGGATTGGGAATAACAGCAGTAATATTTGCAACTATTACCGTTCTATTTATTGGCTTTCCACAGCTTTTTCACTTTTTTAATTTAAGCTCACCAGAAGCAGAATTTGCAACACTAACAGAACCAATAAAATCCGACTTCAAAAGGTACGGCTCAGAAGGAGAGAAAAAAGAAGAAATAAAAGAAGAGGAAGAATATGTAAAAGAAGAGATACTATTACCACCAATCGACTTTTCATTACCAAGTAAAAAACTCCTCAATATACCAAAAATAGGAGTTGAAGGAGAAATCCTTCAAGGAGAAGACTATGATACCCTACTAGAACAGGGTATTTGGAGAGTAGACAATTTCGGTACACCAGAAGATCAGTTAGTTATGATACTTGCTTCACACCGTTTTGGTTATATAACATGGACAAATGAACATAGAAACAAAAACTCTTTTTATAACCTACCAAAAACTGGAGTAGGTGATTATTTAGAAATTGTTTGGAATCAAAGACTTTACAAATATGAAATATATAAAGTCGAAGAAAGCACAGAAATAACGGATTATACTGCGGACTTAATTCTTTACACCTGTAAACTCTACAACTCACCAGAAAGAATTTTCAGATATGCAAATAGAATA
>SLHS01000056.1 GCA_007136035.1 Patescibacteria group bacterium
ACCATTATGCAATACAACCCACCAAGCCTCATCAGTATTTTCTTCAACTTCATTTAATGACCAAAAATTATTGGTAGTCGCGAAACTTGAATCATAACCATACATATCATTACCACTATAATTTCCTGCGCATTCAGAAACACTACATGGATCTGGAGCAATTTGCATCAGTTCATCCTTAGTAGGAATTCGCCAATCACGTCCATCTAAATTAAGAGTGTCACAATATGTTACTGCATCTGCATGAGTTAAAGTGGCAATCGAATCTACTGACCAATATAAACCTGTAACATTATCCTTAAGTATACTCCCCTCGATTACAGTCTCCCAATCAAAACCATGCGAGCAAGAAACAGTATAATTATACTTATCATCTACACTAATACCCTGAGTCTGATTTGCCTGCATCATATAGCATGTATAGTTTGTTGGGGATTCTATATAGCCTCCGCAAACATAAGTTAAATATTCTTCATAAGCACCTGGAGCAGCAGCAATGCCTGCCCTTGCCCCTAATGTTATATAATAACTACCATCTCCAAAATCGTCGCTCATCAAGATTAAATTCGCTTCAGTATCTATTTCCCCAAAATGTCCTGGAATAGTAGGTAAATAATTTGGCTGAATTGTTCCCAAAGTACTTGAAGAAATAATTAAACCAAACCCCTCTCCTGTAATCAAATCCACTATCCCTTCGACTCCCAAAGATGATAACACCGCACCTTCAGAAATATGTGATAGTCCAGCATTTACCCCACGAACAGTCCAATAAAAACCAGACCCAGAAGAGCTAATACCAAGAGAATGCCCTCCCGTAACATAACTACCACCAAGGTAAAGAATGCCCAAATTCACATTATCACCAACACTGCAAGTTATAGTATCAGTCTCAGCAACATAAGCCCCAACCATTACCCTATCACTACTCAACAAAGCGATTGAAAAAGATAACGTCTCTATCTTAGTATCCTCAATCAATTGATATGATATTAGATTACTATCTATGTTTGGACCTGTTTTAAAAACATCAGAATCCTCTTCTATTTTAAAACCATAACTCTGTCCTTCATACAAATCACCTATATCTGTAATTGCAATATAGTCGTTTGCTCCCTCTATACCTTGATAACAAGTTGCAACCAAAGTCCCTGGAAGCTCCTGATCAATACTCCAATCACCTTGATCTATTGGTGATACATCTGGTTCTACTCCAGATATCGTTAAATTCCCAACAGTATTTGATTCATCTTTACACCATACCCCTTCACTTTCAGGGAAATAAATTCTCAACTCTTTAGATTCTGCTGTCACTGTAAAATCACTACCTGGAGTAAACATCCCTATGATTTCTGTAGATGTATTGATTCGCATACTTCCTAGAAAAAGATAACCTTCACCCAAAGAACTAGCACTTGACTGGAAAAATACAAAAGGCATCATAAACAAAGAAAGAACTACAGCTACTAAAAAAACTTTTAACATTTTACTCATCTTCTTTAACAAAATAGTCATATGATTTAATAAAACTATAACTAAAAAGCTCCTAAACATCAACCATTTGACAAGGAATCTATTAACCTCTGATAGAATCTGAGATTATGAATTGTAGCCAATGTATATCCTGTAGGTTCTTTAATTTTCAAAAGATAATGGATATATGCTCTTGAATGATTTTTACAAGTTTCGCAATCACAAGTTGAATCGATAGGGTTTTGTTCTTTTGAGTATTTTACATTACCAATTCTGAGTAAATAATCTTTTTCTTTTTTTTCATCAAAAGAATAAAGACTTCCATGTCTTGCATTTCTAGTAACAAGAACCGTATCAAAAACTGTGTAACCCATTTCTGCGCATTTAATAATATCATTAGGCTTTCCTACACCCATAACATACTTAAATTTTTCCTCTGGAACATTTTCTATAACTTTTTCCATCTCCTCTGTAACTAAATTTCCACTTTTGTTAACAACATAACCTCCAAAATTGTAACCATCAAAACCCATTTTAGACAGTTCTTTAGCACACATCTCTCTTAAATCCAAATAACCCGCTCCTTGAACAACACAACTTAACAGTTTTTCCTTTTTTAGATTCTTTTTTTCAAAATGCTTTTTACATCTCTCCCCCCATCTAAGCGTTCTTTCAACAGAAAGTTCTGCTTCTTTTCTAGAAACTTCTGAAAAGCGACAATCATCTAAACAAACTAAAACATCAGAACCAATAGCTAGTTGGATATCAATAGCACTTTCCGGGGTAAGAAGATGCTTTGAACCGTCTTTGGGAGAAACAAAAGTAACTCCGTTTTCATCAATACTACCTTTCCATTTCTTTGAATGAACTAAAGAATATACTTGAAAGCCACCAGAATCACTAAGTACATATCCATCCCAATTCATTATTTTTTTTATACCACCCAATTCTTCCATCTTTTCAACATCAAGATTCATCAAAAGATGAAGTGTATTTACAACAATACCCTTAGTTTTTGTAGATCTAATTTGTTCTGTAGTTAAAAACTTTATAGCTCCCTTTGTTGCATCTGGGAGGAAAATTAGTTTTTTACCGAAATCCTTGAGATTCATAATACTTCAACATAGATTTAAAAATATCATTAATATTTTTTTTAGCTTTCCAATTCAAAAGTTCCTCTGCAAGGGAAGAATCAGCTACTGCCTTTTCAACATCCCCAGCTTTTCTTTCTTTAATTTCATAAGGTATTTTTTCTTGAACTATATTTTCCAATGTTTTAATTAATTCTAAAAGTGTATATCCTGTACCAGTACCAATGTTAAAAACTTTGAAACCTTTATTTTTTTCCATGAACTTCAAAGCTCTAAAATGAGCATCTACTAAATCCTCGACATGAATATAGTCTCTTACTGGAGTACCATCTTTGGTGTTGTAATCGTTTCCATAAATCTCCAATTGAACGTCTTTTTTAAAATACGATCTCAAAATAGACGGAATTATTGCCGGACCATAAACGTCATCTCCAAATTCACCACTTTCAATATTACCTACAACATTGAAATATCTCAGGGAAACAGCATTCAACCCTGATATGTCTTCTAATATTCTCTCTGAAAACAATTTTGTTCTTCCATAAACAGATAATGGATTTGTTGTTGTACTCTCAGTCAAAACGTCTATATCTACATCACCATATACAGCACAAGTAGAGGAAAAAACGATTTTTCTAATGTCATTATCCATTGCCCATTTTGTAAGGTTTAAAGTACCGTAAACATTGTTAAAATAATATTCTAAAGGCTTTTCCATTGATTCCGGAACTGATTTAAGCGCAGCAAAATGAACAATTGCTTCTATCTTTTCTTTAAATTTCAAATTTTCCAAATCATCTGTTAAATCTTTTTCAATAACCTCAATATTTTTATCAGTAATCTCTCGAATTTTCTCAAGTCTAGAAATATCTGAATTTGAAAAGTTATCCAAAACAACTACTTTGAAATTGTTTTCTAAAAGATAATAGACCATATGCGAGCCTATGTATCCAGCTCCCCCTGTTACAAGAATCGTTTTCATTTTTTAGGAGTTTTGAATTTAGTATATAATACAGAGTATATAATATATTCTGCGGGAAAAATATGGCTATAAAAACACTTTTTCTTGGCTCCAACCATGAAGCATTAGAAACTTTAAAAACATTAAACGAAAACCCAGATTTTGAAATAGTTGCAGTTATAACTCAGCCTGATAAACCAACCGGAAGAAGAAAAGAAATTATTGAAACTGATATCAAGAAATACTGCAAAGGAAAAAATATTACTGTCTACCATACTGAAAATAAAATCGAAAGGTATGAAGAAGCTTTGGAAATTTTTAAACCAGAACTTAATGTTTGTAAATCTTTTGGAGAAATCATACCTGAGTTCTTTCTGGATTTTCCAAAATACAAATCAATTAATATTCATTTCTCTCTTCTTCCAAAATACAGAGGTGCAGTACCAATTCAAATGGCTATTCTAAACGATGAAAAGAATACTGGTATTTCAATTGTAAAAATGGATAAAAATTTGGATGCGGGCAATATACTAGCCCAATTTAAAGAAGAAATAAAAAAGGATGATACTAATATAACTTTGAGAAAAAGACTTGTAGAAAAAACAACCCTTGTTCTACCAAACGTCCTAATAAAATGGGTAAATGGAAATATTCAGGAGCAAGTCCAGGATGAAAGTAAGGCAACATATTGTTATAAAGAGGATATCAGTAAAGAAAGAGCAAAGATTGATTTTAAAAAACACACAGCTGAGAAAGTAGATAGGATGGTGAGAGCTTTTGTACCTTGGCCCATTGCTTGGACTATTATTAATGGTAAAAAAACAAAGATTTTTGATGTGAAAATAAACGAAGATAAAATTTTAAAACCAAAAGAATCTTCTACTGAAGATCTAAAACTGTTAATAGGTACAAAAAAGGGGACTATTGAGATTTTGAAATTGCAAATGGAAAGCAAAAAGGTAATGGATACAAAAGAATTTCTTAATGGAATAGCTGTAGCAAGCATTCAATAAGCCAGATTCTGTTTGGATGATTATTTATCTACGCAGTTCAAAACTTTGCTTCAGGTGGGGGTTGCCTCGCATTTACCAGTTACCTAGTAAACCGGTAGTCTCTTACACTACCATTTCACCCTTACCAATTTCTTGGCGGTATAACTTTCTGTTGCCCTTTTCTCCGGAAGATCACTCCCCCCCAACTTTCGTTGGCACCTATCTCGATATGTTCGAGACAAACATGAAGTCCAGACTTTCCTCTTAAAATTCAAAAGAACCTCAAGCAATCATCTAGAATACTTGCTACGTTGGTATTATATCATTTTTGGGCTATTTTTCCCATTCCAACTCATCTCTTCCAAAGTGTCCATACCTTGAAAGGTTTTCATAAATTGGATTTAAGAGATCTAAAGTTTCTACAATTTCTGCGGTTGAGAAAGAAAACTCTTCCTGTACTATCTTCTTAATATCGTCCTGATCATCATTTCCTGTATTGAATGTATTAATATCAACCACAACTGGTTCCACTAAGCCAATGGCATAACTTGCCATAACTTCACATTTTTCTGCCATACCTTGTTCAACAATATATTTAGCAACCTTTCTTGCCATTAGGGAACCTGTTCTGTCGATTTTGTAAGGATCTTTTCCAGAGAAAGTATTTCCCCCAGAATTTGCAAAACCACCATAAGTATACATATCCATTTTCGTACCTGACATACCTAGCTCTACCATTGGTCCACCTAATAAAAATCTTCCTGCTGTGTTAACAAGTATTTTTGTGTTTTCACAGGTATAGCCTCCACAAATAACATTAATAACGTTTTCCATAATTTCCATTCGAAGCCATTCTGAATCAACATCAGGTAAGTGCTGTATGGCTAAAACTATGGCCTCTATCTTAACAGCTCTAAGCTCATCATATTCCATAATAACTTGCACTTTTCCATCAGGACCGATTCCTTCTATTATTCCGGAAAGAAAAACTTCTCTCACTCTATTTGCTATATTCCAAGCAATTTCAAGAGAAGTAGGCATATAGTTATTTGAATAATCCGTAGCAAATCCATATATTGTTGCAATATCACTCGCACCCTGTTCACTTTTGTCATCTCCATTTATACCTCTGGCTATATCTTGTGATTGTTTTTTGAAATTCTTTTCTACGTCAACTTTGTAAGCATCAAGTCCAAATTTTTCATCCGTATATCCAATCGATTTTAAAGTTTTTCTCACAGTTTCATCTATATCAAATCTAGCACTACTTGAAACTTCACCAGCAAGAACAATTTTGTTTTTCATTAAAATCGCTCCAATATCTACACTAGAATCTGGATCTTCTTTAAGATATTCGTCTAGTAAAGCATCGCAAACAATATCACAAACCCTATCCGGATGGCCCTCAAAAGCTACTTGTACAGAAGAATAACTTTTCATAAAAATACCTGAAAGTTTACTTGTTTAATAATAGCACAAAAGGGATTTTTGAAAAACTAAGCAATAATAGGCGTATGAGGTTTTATCTTATACCTTGGGTCCTTAACAAAATTTTGCTCTTCATATTCGTCCCATCTGTGTCTGGCTTGAACACAACGTCCACCTATTTCTTCCATAGTACAATTATTATAGGAAAGAACTTGGTTCCATAAGTCCTTGATTGCCATTCTATTTTCCTTTTTTGACAAACCTATTCTTCCTGGATTTTTGCGATATTTTAAATGATATACAAAATGCTCTATATCAGTTACCAATATACCCATATCTTCAGAATCATAGAGAGAATCATTCTTGTCATGATTAAAATGGGAACATTGCAAAGGCCTGTCATTTTCCCCACTCAATTCACTACTGTTTCCAGCTCTCTCTTTTATTTGGAATTTAGTTTCTAAAGAAAATGCTCCACAAAAAAACATTAAACTAAATTTTTAAATTGATACTATCTCTTAGAGAACTGTGGTTTTTTCCTTGCTTTTCTAAAATTGTACTTCTTACTTTCAACCATTCTTGGATCTCTAGTTATTAAACCGTTTTTTCTTAATACTGTTTTAAACTCCGGATTCATTTTATATATAGCTCTAGCTAAACCAAGTTGCACCGCATCCATTTGTCCAGTAATTCCACCTCCAGAAACAACCGCTGTGAAATAGTACTTACCTTCCAAGGAAGTAACTTCCAACGGTTTTAAAATCTTTTTGGCCTCTGGGATACCAGTAAAATATTCATCTATTACTTTACCATTAATTGTTGAACTTTCTTTTCCAGGATAAATACGAACCCTAGCTTTTGAAACTTTTCTTCTACCTATTCCCTCTGTATATTTTCCTCTTTTTTTAACCATTTTAGAATTTTATAAATTAAAAACTTCAGGCTTTTGAGCTTCGTGGGGATGCTCACTACCTTCATATACAAAAAGTCTACTCATCATCGAACTCCTTAATTTATTATTAGGGAGCATATTTTTAACAGCCTTCTCAATTACAAATGTAGAATTTTTTAACATTTGCTTATCAAAAGTTATTTCTTTTGCCCCTCCTGGATAACCACTATGTCTAAAATATGTTTTTTTCTTTTCCTTTCCTCTAGTTAAATCCACACGTTTACTATTGAGAACTATTACATAATCTCCAAAATCTAAATTAGGTACCTGCTCAACTTTACCTTTTCCAATTAGAAGCTTTGCAATTTGAGTAGCAGCTCTACCTAAAACTTTACCTTTTACATCAACGATGTACCACTTTCTCTCAATATCTTTTTCTTTTGTCCAGGTTGTTTTCTGTTTCATCTCTATATAGATATAAATTATATTCCTGAGCGACTTCTTGCTCTTTCTTTACTAACAAACCTATCTTTAATATTTAGTTTTCCTTTGTCCGTTTGTCCTTTTTCCAAAATTTTATCATCTTTCTTTTCCTCTACAAATTCTGTCTCTCCCTTTTTCTTTTCTTCCTTTTTCCCTATTTGCGATTTCTTTTTCTTACCAAACAAATTTTCAAATCCTAGTAATGTAACTTTTGAAGTTTCTGCATTATCACCATCCCTAAAACCAACTTTAATTATACCAATTTTAGTTTCTCCCTTTTTTACAAGCTCTGAAGCTTTATCAACAAGAGAAGTTTTTCCTAAAACAGAATACATTTTTCTTTTATTATGCAATGAATCTTCTTTCATTTTAGAAAGGAAGCTCTCTACTTCACTCTTTAAAGCCTTGGCTTTAGGAGTCGTGGTCACAATAAATCCATTCATAAAAAGAGACCTCATTTGATTTCGAATTAAGGCTTCTCTACATGATTTCTTCCTACCTAATTTTGCTCCAGAAATTCTTTTATTCATATACTATTCTCCGTCTATTTCAATATTATATTCCTTAAGTAATTCATAAATTTCATTGAAAGACTTATTACCAAAACCTGGTAAACCCAAAAGTTCTGCTTTAGTTACGCCCCTTAAATCACCAATTGTTTTGTAACCTCCTGAAAGCAGACCTGTTTTTGATCTTTTTGAAAGTTGCAAATCCTCAATCTTCCAATTATCTAATTCATCACCTGAGTCTGCTTCTTCTTCTGTTTGCTCCATTGTTCTAGCTTCTTCTGCTTTTTGCTTTACTTCATCTATTGGGACTCCTAAAGCAATCATAACTTTACCAGCAAAATCTTGAAGAATTTCACTCGCTTTAAGAAGAGCATCAACTGGAGTAATACTACCATCAGTAGTTATTGTAAAAAAGACACTATCCAAATTCATTTGCTGTCCTTTTCTTGCTTGTAATACTTCATACGTTACATTAAGTACGGGTGAAAAATCCGCATCAAGTTGAATTACACCTTTTTCCTTTCTTTCATCCTTCTTTACTTCCTTGTAACCAACACCTCTTTCTATTTGTAATTCAATATCTAAAACAGATGAATTATCTGTTAAAGTTGCAATTACTTGATGTCCATTCATAATTTCAATACCCCCTGTAAGTTTAATATCACTTCCTTTCACAATACCTTCTCCTTTGTAATTTAGCTTGCAGATTTGAGGTTCATCAGTATCCATTTTAAAGTTAAGAGTCTTTAAATTCATAAGAATTTCTAAAACATCCTCTTTAATACCAGGTAGGGTAGAGTATTCATGGTCAATATCCGCTATTTTAACCTGTGTAATGCCACCTCCAGGTAAACTTGAAAGCAAGACCCTGCGCAATGAATTGGCTAATGTATTACCATAACCTCTTGGCAATGGAGATAATTCATACACTCCTGAGTTATTCTTCTCCTCTTTGATTTTCACTGTTATATCTTTAAAATCCATCATTTTTTTAATTTGATTTAAATAATTTAGGTTATCTTGAGTAAAACTCAATTATTAAGTTTTCCTTAATTCCTTCATCAATATCGTCTCTAATTGGCAAATCTATAACTTTGGCAACATTCTTTGAACTTTCAATCCACCTCGGTACTTTAACAAACGTTTCTAGTGGCATAAGTTTAGCTACCTTTAATTTTATTTCATCTCCTTTTTTTAAAGTGTATGAAGGGATTGATACAGTTTCTCCATTAACTTCCACATGTTTATGCGTAACATATTGTCTGGCAGCAGATCTTGATGGGGCCAAGCCAGCAAGGTACACAATATTGTCTAACCTAAGTTCCAAAAGTCGTAAAAACTCTAGACCTTTATCAGAATCGTTAATTTTTGATAATTTGTCAGCTTTTGTGTATACATTATGAAATTGTTTCTCTCGTAAACCATATATTCTCTTCACTTTTTGCTTTTCTCTAAGTTGTTTACCATAGTTTGAAAGTCTAACTCTTGTCTTACCTCCATGTTGTCCAGGAGGGAAAGGTTTTCTTTCAATACCTGCCTTGGGTGAAAAAGAACGAGCACCCTTCAAAAAGAGATTAACTCCTTCTCTTCTACTTAACTTTTCCTTTGGTCCCGTATATCTTCCCATTTATTTAAAAAATAATATTATTTTCTAGGTCTTTTCTTTGGTCTACAACCATTATGAGGTAAACCTGTTTTATCAACAAGGGTAGTTAACCTTAAACCAGCAGAATCTAAACCTTTTATCGCAGCATTTCTACCAGCACCTGCTCCTTGTATATATACTTTAGCTTCTTTAAAACCATATTTCTTCATAACTTCAAAAGCTACCTCCGTAGCTGCTTTTGTTGCAGCAAATGCAGTACTTTTCTTAGAACCTTTAAAACCAATTTTCGCTGGACTACCTTGAGCCAATGTATTACCTTCTAAATCAGCAATAGTAATTATTGTATTATTAAAAGTAGCTTGCACTGAGATAATTCCCGAAGGAACATTTCTCTTTGTTTTGGATTTTTTAGTTGTTTTCTTTGCTTTTACCACCCTCTAAATGTAAAAAATTATATTTTAAGTCTTAGTTATTTTTTGTTTCAAACCACCAACAGCAAGTCCTTTACCTTTTCTTGTTCTAGCATTACATTTTGTTCTTTGACCTCTAACCGGCAAACCTAACTTATGACGAATACCTCTGTAGCACCTTGTATCCTTTAACCTTTTGATATTTCTAAATGTCTTTTGCTTCAAACCACCTTCTATTTCATGATCATTTTCAAGATATTTTCTCAATACACTAAGTTCCTGCTCTGTTAAATCTTTGGTCCTATTTTCACCATCCAACTTAGTGGCTTTCAAAATATCTTGAGCTTTAGAATTCCCCACACCATAAATGTAAGTCAGAGAAATCTTCAATTTCTTTTCATTTGGTATTTCAACTCCAGCTACTCTTGCCATTATTTATATAATTAATAAATTAACCCTGCCTTTGCTTATGCTTAGGCTCTCTTTTACAATATATATATACTATCTTACCCCTTCGAGCGACATAGCAATGCGGACACCTTTTTTTTACAGAAGCCTGTACTTTCATTTTACTTATATCTAAAAACTATTCTCCCTCGCTCCTTATCATAAGGAGTTAGCTGTATTTTAACCTTATCACCTTCTAAAATTCGAATGTAATGCATTCGCATTTTACCAGATAAATAACCTGTCACTGTATGCTTTTGCTCTCCAGCTTCAATTTCTACTAAAAATTGAGTATTTGGTAAACATTCCGTAACCACTCCATCAACCTCTATGACTTTTTTACTGTCTTTTTCCATAGTTCAATTAAAGATTAAAAATCCCTAGGATTATAACAAAGTATAGTGCTTCATGCAATTATTCACGAAGGAATCCTAGATAATATCACTATTAACAAAAAATGTCTAGAAAACTGGTTAACTAAACTCCTGGTAAATTTTTAACCACCAAATTGGTGGCGCAAGATATTCCCAACCTTTTTTTGCATCACCCAAAAAGCCTTGTCCCATCTTCTTTTGCTGCACTAGAGGACATGTCTTGTCCAACTTCACATCCAATTTACCATCTTTAAGATAAGGAATTACCGGATAACTTCGACAATCAAAAGGTCGAAAATCCCTATTTACGCATCTTCCACATTTATAAAAAGGGCAAGGGTTATCATTACAAACCCATACTTCTTTACCATTTATATCTGTAGGCTTAGCTAATATTTCCTTAGAAATATCACACATAACACTTACAAAATCTATTTCTCCTGGTAAAAATATTAAAGGACCATCTTCACAAATCGTACATCCACTTGGACAATCCAAATCATAATTAAAAAGTTTATATGCTTTCGCAAAACTAGATCCCACAAAATCAAGATATTAATAATTTTAATACTTCTTTATGAATTTCCTCAATTGAAGGAGAAGCATCTATATCTACTAATACCCCTCTTTTATTGTATTCCTCCAATATTGACGATATAGATTTGTCGTACTCTTCCAACCTTTTTCGTATAGATTCTGGTTTATCATCATCCCTTTTTACAAGCTTACCACCATCTTTATCGCAAACTCCTTCTACTTTTTCAGGTTTATGAATTTTATGATAATTTTCACCGCAAGTTGAACAAACTTTTCTCAAAGACATTCTTTCTATGGCTTTTTCAGGAGTAAGAGAGAAATGTATGAAAAGATCTAACTTACGATTATATTTTTCTAAAAGCTCATCAAAAAGTTTAATTTGATCAAATTTTCTAACAACAGAAACAAAAATCCAATCTTTATCAGTTTTGTAACCCTCTATCCATTTACTAAGAAGCTCATAAGTAAGCTTAGAAGATGGGAAAACACCAGAGTTTAATTGCTCTGCGAGCTCTAAATCTGTTTTTGCAGCTTCTCTAAGCATATCTCCCGTAACTATCTTTTCAAAACCAAATTCCTCTACAAGAAGATCAACTTGAGTATCTTTACCACTTCCTGATGGTCCATGAACAAGAATTGTTTTTGTTTTCTTAGAGGTATTTGTCATAGCTCCTTACTACCATTAAAGCCTCATATCTTCTCTTCATTTCTAAAGCCACAGAAACTGCAATCAAGAGTCCTGTACCAGAAACCAATACTGTTGGCACTATACCAGCATATACAAGAAGATTTGGGAGTATCGCTAAAAAGCCAAGAAATATTGCTCCAACTGTAGTAAGCCTAAATGAAATTTTCTTCAAATATGAAGAAGTAGACTTACCTGGACGAATACCTGGTATGAAAGCTCCTTGTTTTTGTAAATTTTCTGCCAAATCATCAGTATTAAAAACAACCGTTATGTAAAAGAAAGAGAAAGCTACTACAAAAGCAAATATACCTATGTTTTCAATATATGGATTTGCTAATAGCTCCAACATTCTATTTGCATATAATGTTATAGTGTCTGAAATATCCCTAGTTGCAAAAAATTGAGCTATGAGCTGAGGAAAAGAGAAAAGTGACATAGCAAAAATAACTGGCAAAACACCGAACTGTGCTAACTTAATCGGGAGATAATTCTCCATAGCTGTACCATTTCTTGATCTTCTTGAATAGAGGGTCTTAACACGCCTTTCTGCTTCATTTACCATAACAACAACTGCTAATATCACAGCCAAAATAGCTATAACTAAAACTTTTTCAAAAGTATCCATAATTTCAAAATTCTGTATGATGCTACTTGGTAACATTGATACAATACCTGCAAAGATTAAAAATGAAATTCCATTACTAATACCTCTTTCGGTAACAAGCTCACCAAGCCACATCATTGTCATAGCACCTCCAGTGAGAGTAGCTGACATTGCAGCTAGCTCAAGAGGGGATAGTTCGCCTATTAATCCAAAACCTCTTAAAGTTGAATATATTACAAAAGATTGGGCTATTGCTAGAGGTAATGTTAAAAAACGAGTATACATATTAATAATTCTCCTACCTTGAGAGCCTTCTTTTTTGAGTTCTTTCAACTTTGGTATCACTGAAGAAAGAAGCTGAAAAATAATAGATGCATTAATATATGGGCTTAGACCAACAGCAACAATTGAAGCTGTTTC
Source organism: Patescibacteria group bacterium (assembly GCA_007136035.1). GTDB lineage: Bacteria > Patescibacteriota > Dojkabacteria > SC72 > T1SED10-24 > PWIP01. Next base: position 12,913 of record SLHS01000056.1, read on the forward strand.
AAGAACACCACCAGACACAGTAGAAACAAGATCAAAAAAACCACTTTGCGCAAAAAGCTCTTCTAAAGCTGTCCTCGGTATTCCTACAACAGGAACCGTAGCCAAGAGACGAAATACAACCAATGCTAATAAAGTAAAAATTACTTTACTTCTTATTTCTTTGGAATTTAGTAAGGAGTCAAAATATACCTTCAAGCCACCTAACATGCTTTTGTGATTTTAAATTAAACAAAAATTATTCAACCTTACCACCTGCATCTTTTATTTTCTTCATAGCTGGTTCAGAAACTTTCAAGCCTTTTATTATAAGTTTCTTAGTTAATTTACCCTCTCCTAGTATTTTTATATTCTCTTGTTTTTTTCTAATAAG
>SLHS01000003.1 GCA_007136035.1 Patescibacteria group bacterium
ATCTTTTAATTAATTAGAATTTTAAAATATGACTGCTCAAAAACAGGCACAAGTTACACAGGACTCTTTTGAGGATAAGGACTTAGAAAATGAGTCTTCTGTTGAGTCTACGAGTTTCCCTTATACGATGGAATCTTTGCTGGATTTGGTTGTTTCTAAGGGGGCTTCAGATTTACATTTGACTGCTGGATATCCCGCTATAATTAGGATAGATGGTGCTTTGTATCCAATAGGTTCAGAAATTTTAACGGAAGAAGATACGGCTAATTTGGTAAATAGCTTGTTAAATGAAAACAAAAAGGAGCTTTTGGATATTAATAGAGAGGTTGATTTTGCTCATTCTCATAAAGCTGATGCTAGATTTAGAATCAATGCCTTTTATCAGCAACAGAGCGTTTCTGCTGCTTTGAGGCTAATTCCAAACGAAATTAAATCGATTGAAGAACTTAAACTTCCTATGACCTATTATCGACTAGCGAAACTTGGTCAAGGTCTAGTTCTTGTTACTGGTCCTACAGGTCATGGAAAAACTACAACTTTGGCTTCTATGCTACAGGAGATAAATAATTCAAGACCGGTTCATATAATTACAATTGAAGACCCAATTGAATATATTTTACCTAAGGGTAAGGCTATGGTAGATCAAAGAGAAATGCATGATGATACTCATTCTTGGGAAATAGCTTTGAAGAGTGCTATGCGTCAAGACCCAGATGTTGTTTTGGTTGGTGAGATGAGAGACTATGAAACTATAGCAGCTGCTGTTACTCTTGCAGAAACGGGACATTTAGTCTTTGCTACTTTGCATACCAATAATGCTGCTCAAACGGTTGATCGTATAATAGACGTTTTTCCAGAACATCAGCAGGCTCAGATTAGGGCTCAACTTTCAAATATTTTAGAGGCAGTGATTGCTCAAAGGCTTGTTCCTGTTGAAGGGGGTGGTCGTAGAGCTGCTTCTGAAATTATGCTTGCAACCAACGCAGTAAGAAACCTTATTCGTGAGGGTAAAACTCATCAACTTGATAATGTTATTATGACGGGTCGTGATATAGGAATGATTTCTTTGGAGGCTTCTTTGGTAAAACTTGTTAGGGAGGGGTTGATAACAGTTGAGAGAGCACAAGAATATGCTGCTAGACCCGAAGAAGTGGTTCGTTTGTTAAAAGCCTAAGATAAAATCAAATAGAGAGTTTTTATGAAGAGATATAAGTATATAGCGAAAGATTCCTCAGGGAAGGAAGTCAAAGGGGTTTTGGAGGCAAAATCGATGGATGCTGTTGCTGAATTTTTGAATGGTAAGAATTTAACAGTTGTAGATCTCAAGGAAGACATAGGTCTTAATCTTGAAAGGTTAAATCAAATTAATATTGGTGGTGTACCAATAACAGATAAGGTTTTATTTATGAGACAGTTCGCTACCATGATTTCTGCTGGCTTGTCTTTAAATAAAACTCTTGAAATTCTTTCTCAACAAGTTTCTAATCCTCTCTTTAAAAGAGTTATAACAAACGTTTTGGCTGACGTTGAAGGAGGTTCTTCGCTTTCTAAGGCTTTTAGAAAGGAAGCGGAAATTTTTGATGATGTTACTTTAGGTCTTATAGATTCCGCAGAAGCTACTGGTAATTTAGAAGAAGTTTTACGAGGTTTGGCTGATGAATTAGAAGAAAATAAAAAATTAAGGGACAAAATAAAATCGGCATTTCTCTACCCTGCAATTATAGTTGTTGTTATGGTGATTGTAGTAATAATGCTTCTCGTTCTTTTAGTACCCGTTATGAGTGATATTTATGGTGATTTTGGTGCTGATTTACCTGCTGTAACACTTTTGTTAATGAGTATTAGTGATTTTTTATTAAATTATTGGTGGTTAGTTTTAATAATAGTCTCTATTTTTCTTGTAGGATTTAAACTATATTCAGATACACCCAGTGGGAAGAAAACTTTGCATATGTTTGTGCTAAAAACTCCGATTTTTGGTAAATTGATAGAGAAAATTCAATTAACACAATTTACGAGAACTCTTTCCCTATTGTTGCGTAGTGGATTGTCTATTGTTGCCTCTTTGGAAATAACTTCAACAACCTTATCTAATGTTCATTATAAGAATGCTTTTTTGGAAGCTAAAGACGAGGTTGAAAAGGGTTTGCCTTTAGCTATACCTCTTTCTCGTAATTCGCTTTTCCCCTTGATTGTAAGCCAAATGATTGCAGTAGGTGAAGAATCTGGAAATTTGGATCACATTCTTAAAAAAATGAGCGATTTTTATAATGATGAAGTAAATTATATTGCAGGTAATCTTGCGACGATGTTGGAACCTTTTATTTTGATAATAATGGGTGGGCTTGTAGGTTTCATTGCAGCTGCTGTGTATATGCCTATGTTCCAATTGGCAGAGGTAATGTTTTAGAGGTGCTTGACAAAAGTTCTAATATAACGTAGGTTTATGTTATTGGAGTTAAATTATTTTTTAAATTTTAGATTATGAAAAAGTATTCAGGTTTTACTCTTATAGAAATGTTGATTGTGATGGGTATTATAATAATTCTTATGGCTGCTGGTATTGCAGGAGGTAGGTTCGCTATACAAAGAGCGAATAGAATTCAGAAGATTAATTCTGTTGATAATATAGAGCAGGCCTTGTGGGGTTATTATACTGATAATCGTTCTTTCCCCCGTGGAGAGATGAATGATTCGTTATCACCTTCGGTAATACTAGAGTCGGAGCAATATTTGAAGAATTATTTGGATGCAGGTTTGTTTGACGGTGGTGTTCAGGGAGAGTATTGGTATGTTGTTGATTCGGATTATGGGCAGTATTTTGTTATTTGTGCAGAGCTTAGTGGTGACACGGATTTAGGTATTTATTGTACTGGTAATGGTTTGGAAGAATTTGCAGAGCCAGATTTTACAGGAACTGAGGGTGTGCCAGCAGACAAAGTATATCCTCATGATTTCGATTTAAGTGGTGCTGGTGTTAGTACTTGGAATGCCGAGAGTAGATCTTGGGATTAGAGAAGGCTTTATTATATATTAATGAAATTCTAAAGGGGTAGATTAAAATCTACCCTTTTGTTTTTTCTCTCTCAAAGTTATACTGTGTTTATGGAAATTTTAAATGCTATTTTCTTTTTTTGTTTTGGTGCAGTAGTTGCAAGTTTTTTAAACCTTTGTGTTTACAGAATAGAAAACAATCATTCCATAAAAGGTCTTTTTATTGGTAGATCCTTTTGTGATAACTGTAGAAAGACTTTACAAAACTATGAAATAATACCAATTTTTTCGTTTTTGTTTTTAAAAGGTAAGTGCCCTTCATGTGGTAAAAAAATATCCTTTTTTAATCTAATTTCTGAACTATTACTAGCGAGTGTATTTCTTTTCTTCTTTCTTTTTGGAATCCCCTACTCTCTTTTCATACTTCTAGTAATAATCTACTTTTTTGCCGTTTATGATTTTCATTACAGTAGTATTCCCAAAAGTATTACTGATATTATTTTAATTTTATCTTTTTTTTAC
>SLHS01000072.1 GCA_007136035.1 Patescibacteria group bacterium
TAGATAGACTTGAGTTTATAGAATTCAATGATTATGAATTAGAGGAAAAAGCTATTATAGGGAAATACTATATTTTTCCAAAGGTCCTACAGTATGCTGGGCTCAAAAAAGAAGAACTTATAATTGAAGATGAAGCCTGGGGAGATTTAATCAAGGCCTTTGGAAAAGAACAAGGAGTCAGAAGATTAGAAAAAAATTTACAAAAAGTTGCTAGAGAAGTACTAAAGGAAATAGTTATGAAAAAAACAGTTTCTGTAAAGATTAACAAGGAAAATGTTGATAAGTATGCAAAACTTGCTCTACCTGAAATAGAAAAAGTTAGAAGTATTGATTATACTTTGGCTAAAGAACCGAAATCCCAAAAAGAGAGTAAATAGTTTCAAAGAATTTTTTCTCAAAATCATCAGCTGGTATATCTTTGTTATTTAATACTACTCTAGATTTTGTCCCATAACCTGAAAACGCTCTCTTCAACTCAAGAGCACAATACTTCTTGGAGTCATTGGATTCAAATACCACCTTAACTTTTTCTTTATCAAGATGATATATTACAAAAGCTATATCAAAATCTTTACAAATATTAAAAGGTATTCGCCCCCTAATATCCAAGTTCGAAGAATCAACATCCATAATTAGTGCAACCTTAGACCAAATAACTCTATTTTCTTTATCAATCCTTATATTATCAAAAACTTTTTTTTGAAGCTGAAAATTTTCATAATCCTTTGAATAGTACAAACCACGAGTCGCCTTATTAAAATCTGCCCCATATTTTATAAATTTGCTAACCAAGAGCCAACCATCATTACTACCATTTTCCAAAAGCCTGTACTTTGAAATAACTCCTTGCAAAAGAGTATTCAAAATATCTTCAGAAAGTGAGCTGGAAAAAGCCTTAGCAAATTCATAAACTACTTCACTGTAGCTTTTTTCGTTATTTAACAAAAACTTGAATTTAGCAAAATTTACTTCCTTTCTACTTAAAGCTACGACTGTTGTATTTGCAAAAATCTTTTGAAAATCTTCATCCAAACTATCCAAATCGTTTAGACCTACTGAAAAGACCATATCAAAAGAACTACCTCCAGATATAAGTTCTACATTATCAAAATTAAACATTTCATCTTTAGGTGTAATTACAAAATTCAGTTTTTTACTATCCTCATCTTTCTTACAAATAACTTTTTCAATATTACCTACACTATAATCAACACTTACAACATAGTCCTGAGAGGCTGGGCTTTGAACTATAGAAAAACCCTTCTCTTTAAACATGTTATTAATGGGGGTCCTAGGAGTTTTAGGGCACAATATCTGTACACTCTTTTGCTTCTTCGAACAAACATTAGCTAAAGCTATTATCGATGTAGCCTTATCTACAGTATTAATATTTGGGCTAAAAATGATTACAGAATTTGCTTTCCTAAATTCAACAATAGCCTTTGTTAAGTCCTCAAACATAAAAACAAGATCTACTTATTTTAAAATCGTAAAACAATAGAGAGTATCTCCTACCTCTACGTTTGGGACAGATTTTGCTAAAACTACGCCAAATTCACTACCCTTAGAGCCTTCTTTAATATCCTTTTTGTTATGCTTCATAGAAGTTATTTTTCCTTCTCCTATAATATCATCTTCTCGGACGATATAAGCCTTTTCTCCTCTCCTTACAACACCCTCCATACCCTTACAACCAATCACTTGAGTTCCATCAGACAAAACAAATACTTCCCTAACCTCAGCATTACCTATTTCTTCTTCTACATCTTCTGGTGTAACAAGTGCCTTAACTGCATCTTCTATTTCATCAATGAGCTTATAGATTATATCGTAAGTCTTTACAAAAACTTTATTTTTCTTAGCCAAATCTTCAACACCTTTTTCAAAAGAAACCTCGAATCCTAACACTACCGCTTTTGCCACAGAAGCGAGTTCTACCTCCCTTGTAGTTATATTACCTATTCCAGTACCAATTACTTTAACATTCACACCCTCAACGGAAATCTTTTCAACAGATTTCTTAATAGCCTCCAAAGAACCTTCAGATGAACTTTTGATAAAAACTCTAAACTCTTTTTCTTCACTCTCTTCCTTTTCCTCATCAAAAAAATCTGCTAGCATCTCTTCTTGCCCTATCTCTTCAGATTCTGCAACCTCTTCCTCTTCTTCAACTTCCTGCTCTTCCTCTTCTGGTTCAGTTTTAAATAGCTCTTTAGCCAAATCCTCATCTTTGTGACTAAAACAATAAACTTCCTTACCAAGATTTACTGTTTTAGAAATACCAATAACTTTACCTCCAAACCCTTTAGACAAATTCTCCATGTTAGAATTTTCTTCTGTTAAAAAAGCTTTTATTTTTTCAAAATAAATTTCATCTTCCATTTGATACACAAACCAACTACCAACAACAAATTCTCCCTCAACAACAACAAAGGTCACAACATTACCTCTAAATTTATCCTTAACTGATTCCAACACAAAACCTTTCCCTTTTGTACCCTCAGACAAATCTATTCCTTTTTTAAACCCTTCAACTTCAACAACAAGATTTATCATATCCAAAAGCTCCGACACTCCCTCTCCCGTTTTAGCAGAAACTTCTATTATTGGTATATTACCACCCATACCTTCTACCAAAAGCCCCCTTGTAGACAAATCTCTTTTTATTTTAGAAATATTTTCTTTTCCTAAATCTGTTTTTGTTACAACAACTATTGGTTTGACAGAAGAATTTTTAATTATTTCTATTGATTCCACAGTTTGTGGTTTTACTCCATCGTCTGCTGCCACTATTAGTAAAACAATATCTGCTATACTACCTCCCCTGAGCCTCATTAAATCAAAAGCCTCATGACCTGGAGTATCTATGAAGGTTATCAAACCTTCCTTGTCTTTATCTGGTTTGATAGTAAAAACAGAAATCTTTTGAGTAATCCCACCAGCCTCTTTAGCCTGAACCCTAGATTCACGGATATTATCAAGCAAAGTCGTTTTACCATGATCAACATGACCTAATATTGAAACAACAGGTACTTGTTCTTGATTCCCTTTTTCTTTTGCCTTTTTTTGTTTTTTACTCATTCTACTCACTTAATTTATCATTAATTAATTACTCTGGCTCTGCAACTTTTTCTACATTTTCGGGTCCTTCAACCTGAATCTTCATGCCTGTTAGCTTGGCAGCTAAACGAACATTCTGACCCTCCTTGCCTATTGCAAGAGACAACTGATCTTCATCTACTTTCACAATAGCCATATCATCATCTTTAATCTTTACACTATTAATTTTAGCTGGGCTTAGAGCATTCTCTACAAATTTCTTCAATTCATCATCCCATTCAATAATATCAATCCTTTCTTCACCTAGTTCACCCATTATGTTAGCTATTCTAATCCCTCTTTGACCAACACAAGAACCGATAGGATCAACTCCTTCTTGATTTGAGCTAACAGCTATCTTGCTTCTAGAACCTGCTTCCCTTGCCACACCTTTTATTTCAATCACACCAGATGATATTTCAGGAACTTCCATTTCAAACAGAGCCTCTAAAAATTTAGGATCTGCCCTAGAAATTATTAAGTCTCTGCCACTGGAAGTCTCAGCAATATCCTTAAGTAATACTTTATATCTCTCCCCAATTCTGTAAAACTCACCGGGGATGCTCTCTTCAAGAGGCATATATGCATTAGCCTTACCTATTTCAAAAACTGCTCTATCTCTCTGCATTCTCTGCATTAGCGCTGTAAACACCTCTCCTACTTTTCCACTAAACTCCTCCAATATTGCTTCTTTTTCAGCCTCATTGATGCTTTGATGAATTACTTGCTTTGCAGCTTGAGCAGCAATTCGACCTAACTCTTCTGAAGGCATTTCTATTTCTACAGTTTCACCTTCTTTTACGCTTGGATCTATTTTTTGCGCTTCAGTCTTATTTATTTCACATTCCTTATCCTTAACTTTCTTCACCACTTTCTTTCTTGCGATCATTTTGAACTTTCCCTCTTGTCTATCCAATTCAACATCAAGACAATGCTCCTCAGGAATCTCAAATTCCTTACGATAAGCGTGAAGAATAGCTGACTCTAGGGTACTATAGATTTTTTCTGGATCCAAACCCCTTTCAGAACAAATCTGATTTATTGCTACAACAAATTCCGTTAAAACAGCCATTGTCTTTCTAATTTTAGAATTTAAATAAAAAGGGTGAGTAAACCCACCCCAATCTCAAAATGCAAAATATCTTTATCTTCGTCTGGATTATAACACAAAATTATTTTTTTCTCAGCTCTTCCCAAAGTTTTCTTTCTTTTCGTGAAATTCTCTTAGGTACTTCTATGTCAAGTTGTACATAATGATCTCCTCTACGAGAAGGATGAGCAACCACAGGTGCACCCTTCCTTTTTATTTTGAAAATAGTTCCCGACTCTGTACCACCAGGAACTTTTAATTTCACATCCCCCCAAACAGTTTTTACTGAAATGACATCTCCCAAAACAGCTGTTGGTATATCTATGGGTTGTCTGGAATAGATATCATCACCTCTTCTCTCAAAAATCTCATGAGGTTCAACAATTATTTCAACATAAAGATCTCCTGGCTGTCCCTCACCAACTGGATGATTACCTCCACCACCAAATCTTAAAATCATACCGTCATATGCTCCTGCTGGTATTTTTATTTTTACATCCTCCTGAGTTGCTTTTACACCACGACCCTTACATTCTTCGCATAAACTTTCAGCTACTTTTCCTTTGCCACCACAGTCAGGACAATCCGAAATAAATGACATTCTACCCAAAAAACTATCCTGCGTTCTTTTTACTTGACCTACACCTTCACATGTATCACAATTTTTACGTTTTCCGCTTTTACTACCAGTACCTGAACATTTCTTACAAGATTCATTTCTCTTGACATTTATCTTTACTTCTTGATCCTTCATAGAATCCATAAAGTTCATTTTTATTTGATACTTTAGATCATCTCCACGCTGAGTTCTTCTTGACCTTCCTCCTCTAGACCTAGAAGTAAAACCACCTCCAAAAAACTGGTCAAATATATCTCCCATATCAAAAGGGATATCACCAAAACCACTAAAATCTTGGTAACCTGCACCACCACCAGGAGAAAAACCCTGTGTACCAGCATGACCATATTGATCATAAGCTGCTCTCTTTTTTTCATCAGAAAGGGTCTCGTAAGCCTCCTGAACTTCCTTAAATTTTGCACTAGAATCCTCAGATTTATTATGATCCGGATGATATTTTCTAGCAAGTTTTTTGTAAGCTTTTTTTATGTCTTGAGTGCTAGCATCTTTACTAACTCCAAGCACATCGTAATAATCCTTTTTTTCCATAAGGGGTATTTTAGCAAACCAAAGGCATAGTTGCCAACACCCTCTATTTATTAATTCACCCAAATTTGATACTATCAATACATGAACAAGGGTATATCTGAATGGAATTTTGAAACAAGAGAAAAAAAACAAAAAAGAAGATTGCTTATCTTACGGTTCAGTCTTTCTGTGGCTCTAGGAATATTAGGGATACTAATAATTTCGTCTCAACTCATCCCTCTTACAAATTCTTTGCTAGAAGGAAAACGTCTAGAAAGACAGGACGAAAATCTAGCTAAACCATTACCTGAATCTTACAAACAATACATACAAGGAGAATTTGCATATTACAATCCAGGACAAAGCTATTTTTTGAATCTCACCGACCAAGCACAAAAACAATCTGAAACAATAAATAACGTTTTTGTTAACGAAGAATACAACAAGGATATGTTCATATATATTGATTCTGTCGATATCGAAAGGATAAAAATAACTTCCAACGTAGAAAGTTATGATGAAAATGTATATAATAGGTATTTGAAAGATGGTGTTGCTCATTTTAAAGGCACTCCTTTACCAGGAGATGGAGGGAATTCATTTATCTATGGTCATAGTGCAATTACTAGCTTTTTTAGATCAAATCCTGACTTACCAGAAACTATATTCACACGCCTTGAGAATGTAGATATCGGCAATGAGATTAAAATTGAAAGAGATGGTAGAATTCTTTCATATACCGTTCGAAGAAAGCACATAGCAGATGCAGAGGATTTTAGTGTACTACAACCATCAAGTCATAGAGAAACAGTAACTCTCATGACTTGCTGGCCAATAGGTATAGGTTCGAAGAGATTAATTGTAATAGCAGAATTAAATGAATCTTAATAATCCAGAATTTGTAAAGAAAATCTTAGTTGGTGTTTTGGCTACATTGGCACTTTTACTAATAATTCTAGTCATAGTTCTAGCTACAAGAGATGATAGTGAAAACGGTTTAACGGGAGGAAGATCCCCAGAGGAAATAGAATTAACTTATTGGGGACTATGGGAGCCAGAAAATGTAATAGCTCCAATAATACAGGAATATGAATCTAATAATCCTCACGTAAAAATAAATTACTCTCAAAGACCTTTTACAGCTGATGATTACGAAGCAACACTGTACACAAGATTAGAGCAAGCAAAAATTGGAGAGTCCCCCGTTGCAGACATTGTTAAAATAAATAATTCTTGGCTCCCAAGATTTGAAGGTCTTTTGACACCAATGCCTGAAACCATAATGAGCAGAACAGAGTATGCAGAAACGTTTTACCCTACATGCTTAGAAGATTTTACAGGATCAGATGGACAAATATACGCTATCCCTATTGGCATTGATGGTTTAGCTCTTTTTTACAATAAAGAATTGCTTTCTCAAGAGGGTGTTTCTGAACCCCCTAGAGATTGGGATGGTGTAGTAGAATTAGCCCAAAGACTTACAAAAAGAGATAACGCTGGTAGAATAACTCAAGCGGGCTTAGCTGTTGGAACAGAGAACAACATCTCTCACTCAGCAGATATACTTTCCTTCCTCTTACTACAAAACAACATTGAGGTAGCGACAATGCAAAATAACAACTTAACTGTAGATTTGAGTAGTAGACAGGCAAGGGGTGCTCTGACTTTCTATCGAGACTTTACTCGAAGACATGAAGTATGGTCTTCTGACTTACCGTTAGATTTAGACATGTTTTTTAGAGGAGAATTAGCTATGTTCTTTGCCCCTAGCTGGAGAGTATTCGACATAATAGAAGCGGCACCACATATAGAGTTTGATATTGTTCCAGCACCGAGATTAGAAGCTAATGAACCTATCTATTACGCTATGTACTGGGGAGAAGCTGTCTCAATTTCAAGCCCTCATAAAGAGGAAGCTTGGAAATTTGTAAAATTTCTCAGTGAACAAGAAAGCCTACAAAAACTTTACGCAAGTAGTTCTAACATTAGAGCTTTTGGACAACCATACCCTAGAGTAGATTTAGCAAACGAAGTTGAAAATTCTCGATATGTTGGTCCGATAATAGAGATGGCTCCAGATATGAAAACATGGAAAATGTCTCAAAATCCTACAGTTGAGGAATATATAAATCTTGGAATAGCAGAAAATGATCTTGAAATAGCAGAACAAAGAATAAATGAATTCTTAAATAATCTCTAAGGAGATTGCATATACAAAACCACTATAGTATATTGAGAGTTAATGCGTAGAACTTTTAGAAAAAGACAAAAGCCAATTCTTTCTTTAATTTTTTCAGCTTTCATCCTTTTAACAATTCCTGTTGCAATTTACTCTCTATTAAGTTCACAAAGTTTTGATATGAGACATCTCGCTTATGAGCAGATCTATCAAAAACCTAAATGCATAATACATATTCCATACGTAAATTCAAAAACCTTAGCTTTAGACAAAAAATACCAAATTCATGTATATACAAATTTACAAAATGAAAAAGTTAGAAGTATTAATATAAATGAAAAAGATGCTGGAGAACTTTTTTCCAAAACATATACACCCCCTGTGCAAGAAATTACCGAAATTTTTGTTTTTTCTCCAAATAAACTTGGAGAGAGGAGCTTTTATGGAGAAATTCAAACAGAATCTAGGAAATATTCATGTAAAATGGATGAAAGCCAGCAATTAGTTTATGTAATAGAACAAAACCATCCCCCAGAATTTCTCACAGACCCATATTACAGTGCACAACCAGCATCAAGTTCTCTTTCAACTGATGAAGTGTATGAATACACTTTAGAAGTTGTAGATAAAGATTTAGATCAAATAGAATATCATTACTCTTTTACTCCAAGAGCTCTCTGGCTTAGAAAAAATGTTGTTGAAAGTGGTAAGGATGGGAGATTAAAAATACGCTTTTCCGGAACCCCAGATAGAGACGGGAGTTACTTAGCAAATATTTTTGTACATGATGGATACAACAAACACCTTTCAGCACAAAGCTGGATTATTAGTGTTGGGCAGGAAGGGACAGACATACCTGTTAGAAAAGAACCTAAATACCCTCCAGCAGATTTCGACTTTGATTTTGATAATGAAATTGCTCTACCAGAAGCACAAATTGCTAAGATGTTACCAAGAGAAAACTCGTATGTAACTAACCCCAGAACAACAATATCTACAAATATAATAGCCTCATACAATGCAACAATAGACGAAAATTCAATAGTTTTTAAATTAAACGATTCAAATCTAACAAAGCAAGTTGATTTAGTTAAAATCTCTCAAAGTGAAATCCTACTAAGATATACTCCAGAGCAAAACTTAGAGAGAGGAGAACACAGAGTATATGTATACTTTAAGGATTCCGAAGGTTATGAAATAGATAAAGAATGGACTTTTACTCTAGAAGCGGATCCTTCAGAAGAAACTTTCCTCGGTATACCAGTAACAACCTTTGTAATTTTTATTATGGGTATACTACTTATACTCTTCGCACTTTCAATACCTTGGGTTATATATATTGCTTGGAAAAAAGATCAACCTCAAGATTACGAAGAAATTTCAATTATAAAGCCGAAGGGAGAATCTTCATACAAAAAGTCTTTTGAGAAAGAAAGTTGAAAAAAACCTATAATTTTGCAATAATCAAGCCAATAATTTTTTTATTTTAAGTGTATGAAGGAACTCAGCTATGTTGAAATTAGGGAAAAGTATTTGCAATTTTTTGCGGCAAATAATCACACCATAATTCCAAGTGCATCTCTAGTACCAGAAAATGACCCTTCTACACTATTTGTTAATTCAGGAATGTTCCCTTTAATACCATTTCTTTTAGGCGAAAAACATCCGGCAGGAAAAAGATTAGTTAATTCTCAAAGATGTGTTAGAACAATAGATATAGAAGAAGTAGGAGATGAATCACACTGCACAACTTTTGAAATGTTAGGCAACTGGTCCTTAAATGATTATTTTAAAAAAGAAGCTATCAATTTAACCATATCTTTTTTCGTTGATGATTTAGGTATAGATATAGAAAGAATACATGCAACTGTTTTTGAAGGAGATAAAGATGCTCCTAGAGACGATGAATCTATTAAAATCTGGCAAGAGCTTTTTGAAAAAAGAGGTATAAAAGCAGAAGTAGGTAAAGGCAAAAGGATACAAACTTACGGCAAAAAAGATAATTGGTGGGAACTTTCTGGAGGTGGTCCATGTGGTCCTTGCACAGAAATTTTTTACGATACTGGTAAAAAAAGCTGTAGTACTCATTGCCATATAAGTTGTAACTGTGGGAAATATTTAGAAATTGGCAATAACGTCTTAATGGAGTATTTCAAAGAAGGAAATTCTTACAAACCACTAGGAAGACACAATGTAGATTTTGGAGGAGGTTTGGATAGATTGGCTATAATACTACAAAACAAAAACAGTGTTTTCGAAACAGACATATACAGTCCAATATTAGAAAAAGTTCAAGAATTGAGCAAAAAAGATGAAATACGCTCACAACGTATTATTGTAGATCATATAAAAGCAGCCTCTTGGATTATTATGGACGGAATTACTCCAGGAAGAACAGAGAGAGAATATATTCTACGTAGATTGATTCGTAGAGCTGTAAGACATGGAAAAATTTTAGGTATAGAAAAAAACTTCACAAAAGAAATTGCTTTAGTAGCTATCGAAAAGTTTTCTCAAGTATGGAATGAACTTGAAGAAAAAAAAGAAAAAATATTAGAAATATTAGAAACTGAAGAAGAAAAATTCAACAAAACTCTTAAAGAAGGTCTTAAGGAAGTAAAAAAAATAGCACAAAATACAAAACATAAGTTTAAAAACGAAAATGGCGTTTCTTTTAAAATATACGAAACTTATGGTTTCCCTCCGGAAATGTTTTTAGAAGAGTTACAAACAGAAAAAATAGAAGTTGATAAAGATTCATTTTGGAAAAATCATAATCATGCATTTCAAGAACATCAAGAAAAATCAAGATCTGCAAGCAAAGGTTTCTTCAAGGGGGGGTTAGCTGATACTTCTGATAAAAGTATTAAACTACATACAGCAACACATCTTCTACTAAAGGCCCTAAAAGATGTTTTAGGTTCAGAGGTCTATCAAAAAGGGAGTAATATAACTCCTGACAGATTAAGGTTTGACTTCCCCAGTGAGCAAAAATTAACTCCGGAGCAAATAAAAGAGGTCGAAAGAATAGTCAATGATGCAATAGACAAAGGCTTAGATATAAAATTTGAAGAAAAGAATAGAGACGAGGCAATGAAAATAGTCCCAGAAGCCTCTTTTGAAGAAAGATATGACGAAATTATAAAAGTTTATTACATTGGGAATAAAGAAAACCCATATTCTGCAGAAATCTGTAATGGGCCTCATGTAAAAAATACAAAAGAACTTGGAAAATTTAAAATTATCAAACAAGAAAATGTCGGAGCAGGGATCAAAAGAATCAAGGCTATACTTGAATAAATCAAATATTCATAAAGTAGAACCTCCAATACTTAGTATAGACTATGGCACTAAAAATATTGGACTCGCTATAACAGATAAAAAAGGTATTGTTGCTCAACCTCTTACAACAATAAAAGTTAAAAGTAATAATTATGAAAAATTTTTCTCGAAACTTTCGAAAATAATAAAAGACTATGAAATAGAAACTCTAGTTTTAGGAATACCTCAAACTTTTAAAGAAGACCATTTACAAAATATTAATCGCATATTAGAATTTCGAAGTTCAATTAAAAAGATGACAGGGAGGGAGGTCTTCCTGTATGATGAGAGCTACTCCACTTCTGATTCATACTCTATGCTTAGAGCACAAGGACAAAGTCAGAAGAAATCTCGGCAAAAAATTGATAAAATAGCTGCGTCTCGTTTTTTGCAAGAATTAGTTGATTTTAAAAATAGAAAGAATGAATAAAAAGAAACTAATAAAAACAGCAATAATATTAACAGCGTTAATTCTAATACCTTTAGTGCTCTTTGTACTTTTCAAAGCTCATTATGAGAATGCATTACAGGAACCAAATTCTTCTTCTAATGAGCAAATAGAATTTGAAATTATAGAAGGAGAATCTGTAGATTCAATTACTTCCAGCTTAATAGCACAAGATTTACTTAGAGAAGAATATCGCAATTATTTTCTAATATATTTAAAAATAAATGACATTATTCCTAAAATACAGGCTGGATATTTTAGTATACCTAAAAACCTAACAATAAAGGAATTAGCTGAGACATTGCAAAACGCTGGAGTACCAAGTAATTGGATAACCATAACTGAGGGTTTAAGAGCTGATGAAATTGCTCAAAAATTCTCTGATACATTTAAAAACATTGAAAAAGCTGAGTTCATGACCCTAGTAGAAGACCAAGAATTTATCAATTCTTTAGAACTTCATGGAGAAAATATCACCTCTCTTGAAGGCTTTCTTTTTCCCGATAAATATTTTATAGAAAAACAAGCAGAGCCCAGAGAAGCTATATTAATCATGATTAACAATTTCAAAAGTAAAGTACCAGGGGATTATAACTATGAGGATATAATTATTGCCAGTATGATTGAAAGGGAAGGTATTAATCCAGAGGACAGAAGAATAATTTCCGGAATACTACAAAAAAGATTAGAGGAACAATGGTTGCTACAAGTTGATGCAACACTGCTCTATCATCAAAAAGATTGGAATCACGTTATCACAATACAGGACAAAGAAGAAGCTCAACCCTACAATTCATACATGTATCACGAACTTCCACCAACACCAATATGTAATCCTGGATTAGATTCAATCATATCTGTCTTTGAGCCAAAAGAAACGGATTATTACTACTACATACATTATGAAGACGAAAACGGTAACATTGTACCAGGATATTCTACAACTCTTGGTGAACATGAAGCTAAAGTACAAAAATATTTGAGATAAAAAAAATTATGGCAGTAAATATAAAAATGAACAACAAATCAATAGATTTAGAAAAAAAGGATACAAAAGTAACATCCCCAAAAAGTAAGAAAAAACTTTTCATTGCTTTGGCAATCACTGTCCTCCTAATTACTTCATTTATTTTGGGTAGCTATTATCTTAGCCAAAGAGCTGGAGTTAAATTTGGAATAACAGATATTTTTAACCCCATAAAAGCAAATCCACAATTAGAAAGAGATAGCTCAGGAAAATACACAAACGTGATGTTTGTTGGTATTGATAGCCGAGGAGAAAATAGTGGTTTACTAAACACTGACACAATAATGCTTCTCTCATATAATTATGAGGATAAAAATGCTATCATGACATCCATACCTCGAGACTTTTTCGTTAAGGTTCCAGGTCAAGAAAGATACACAAAAATAAATGGAATTTATGCCATAGGAGAAAGAATAGAAAAAGGGAGTGGGTTAGATTATCTACAGAATGTTGTAGAAGATATAACAGGTAAGGAAATACAATACTATGGCATGGTCAATCTTGTCGGATTTGTAGACCTAATAGATACACTTGGGGGAATTGAAGTAGACGTAGAAAATTCATTTACAGATTACAGATATCCTGTTGAGGGAGCAGAAGCAAGACATCAAGTCATCTCTTTTGAAGAAGGCTTACAAACAATGGATGGCAAAACAGCACTAAGATTTGTCCGATCAAGACTTTCCCCAGATGCATATGAAGGATCTGATTTTGCTAGAGCAAGGAGACAACAAAGAGTAATTACCGCAATCAGAGAAGAGTTGCTTTCTTCATCAACATATTTAAATCCTAGAAAAATATTTGAAATCATCAACCTTTTGGAAGACAACATTGAATTTTCAGA
>SLHS01000024.1 GCA_007136035.1 Patescibacteria group bacterium
CCAATATCTTGCAAACTTTTAGAATCATCTTCGTTGAAAGCAAAAACTGATAAAAGTATTTCTCTCTCCCTTTCACTAAGATTTTCAATCAATTCTTTAATTATTTCTTTGTTAGTTTCTCTTAATATTATTTTTTCTGGTGTTCCAAAAGTAGTCTCTTGAATTTTACTATCCCAGTAAAATTCTCCATTCTCGTCTGTAATAGGTTTATCCATTGAAATAATACATCTTTTAGAAAGGTTTTCTAAATATTTTGCTTTTTCTTTTGTGACTCCCATTTTTTGTGATATTTCTTCTGAAGTTGGTTCTCTATGTAAATCCTTGTGAAGTATTTCATGTTGTTTTCTGTAGTTTAATATCTTTTTTTTAAGATTTACGGGAATTCTTATCGTTTCACCTCTATTTTCTCTTGCCCTTGTTGTATTTTGGTCAATCCACCATTCTGCATATGTTAGAAATTTATAACCTTTTTCATAATCGAATTTTTTAATACTTTCCATTAACCCAATAACACCTTCTTGAATTATATCCTCTCTTTCAAAATTATCTTCCGTAGAAATGGCTTTTGTAGCTTTCATGGCTAAGAATCTTAAGTTTGCAATGAGAAGGTAATTTTCATATATTTTTTCTCCTTGCTCTATTTTTTTTGCAAATTCTATTTCCTCCTCCCTAGTCAATGTAGGTATTTGCTTTAAGTCTGTATCTTCTAAAAGATAGCCTTTTTGAAGGGTGTTTTCATATATTTCGATTTTTTCCTCGAGACTTAGTCTCCTTTCATTTTTTTCTGTATCTGTTGGTATTGTTTCTGCTTCCATAAGGGGGATTATATCTTATAGTCCTATTGAGAAGCAATATTACCGATTTTAAAACTATAATTTTCTTTCATGTGCTTGAACATCCCTTTCATACTGCCATTTGACCATTATATAATTATGTCCCCACTCTCTTCTCGCTTTCTGCATAATATCTGGGTAGTTTTCTTGACTCAATACCCATTCATATGCTGCTAATTGGTTATCATATTCCAGTTTAGCTCTTGCAGGATTGTCGGGGTATTCTCTTCTGGCATTTCTTTCTAGGATTTCTAATACTTCTTCTCTTGTTA
Organism: Patescibacteria group bacterium; assembly: GCA_007136035.1. Taxonomy (GTDB): domain Bacteria; phylum Patescibacteriota; class Dojkabacteria; order SC72; family T1SED10-24; genus PWIP01. Next base: position 1,106 of record SLHS01000024.1, read on the forward strand.
GTTCATCTATTTCTTCTTGTGTTATGGGTTCAGGGGTTCTTGCAATTTCTGCTGGTGTTATACCGACATTGAACACTGCTCCACCAAAGTCTACTATATTGAAAAGAAACTCTGGAGAATCTTTTTCCAAATTAGTTAATTCAAAAATTTCATCAATAGTATGCCCCTGTCTATTATGACCAGTGAAGTAATAGGTGTCCTTTCTTGCTAAAGAGCCATCTGTCCAAAAATTAAAAGTTAAATCATAACCATATTTAATATTACGCCATGTTACTGTTTGAAAAGTTGGAGGTATTCTTTCACCTTCTTCATCGAATTCTGGTGTTTCTCGTAATATGTCTATTAAGCCTTGAGGATTAGGTTCACCATACTGTTCGATTAAAATATCCAAAACAGAAAAAGCATCATTTATATTCATAGAGGGAATATCTAATATTTCTTCTTTCTCTTCTATCTCCTCTTCACCGTTTTGTTCTGTCGCTTCGTTTGGATCTTCTTTCTCTTGAGGTTCATCATTAAGAAGTAATATTGCTATTAAAATTAATACAAGTATAGCGATAACTACTCCAAGTATTTTTAAAATTAGTTTCAATTTGGAATTAATGTTTTTTATTTTCATCCTCTTTGAAAAATGACAAAATCTTAATTAATTAATAATAGCATAAATTTATTTTTTTGTGATAAAATGAGTATATGTTTAATAAACCTATTAAACCAAGGATTATTGGTTGTTTTGTTCTTTTGCCTGCGATATTGATAATTTTAGGTACTATCATGGCTGTTTTGTTTGTTCCAGCATTTGCATTTGCTTCGGGAGTAAATTTTTTAGCGATAATTCCTTTTTTAATACTGATATTTTTCTCCTTTCTTTTATCGGGAATTTGTATTTATATTGCTTTTCGATATTTTAAAAATAAACCTTTTGGAAAAAACAGGACTTTGGGACAATTGTTTGTATATCTACCCTTAGTATATTTATTATATTCCCTATTAATTTGTTTAGTCTCTAATTTGACAGGTAATTTTGGAGGTTTTGGACCCACCTTGATGGCCATATTATTCACATTCATTTTGTTGCCCCTAGGTTTGGGTTTAAAGAATGGTTATAAATAAAATTCAATTTTTTGTTTTTTTGGTGTATCATTGGAAATAAATTCTTAGATTTATTCTATGACAAATTTTAAAGGGATATATAAGTGTGAGATTTGTGGAAATATTGTTGAAGTTTTACATACAGGTGTAGGAGAATTGGTTTGTTGTGGTCAACCTATGAGTTTGAATGAAGAAAAAAATGAGGAAGAGGGGGTTGAAAAACATGTACCGGTCTTGGAAAAAGAGAATGGTAAAGCAATCGTTAAAATTGGAGAGATTCCTCATCCAATGGAAGATGAACATTTCATAGAATGGGTTGAAATTATTTTCGAAAGCGGGAGAAATTGCAAATTTTTTCTAAAACCAAGTGACAAACCTGAAGTAGAAATTGTTACTGATGAAAAAATTATTAAAGTTCGAGAGTATTGTAATATCCATGGATTATGGTCTAGTAGCTAAAAACATATAAAATAAATAATGAATATAGTTGCAATAATACCAGCATATAATGAGGAAGAAACTATAAGTGATGTCCTTTCTGTTCTAAAAAAAATACCTGAGATAAAAAGGATAGTCGTTGTTAGCGATGGTTCTAAGGATAATACTGTAGAAGTTGCTAAAAGTTTTGGTGTAGATGTCATTGCTTTGAAGAAAAATATGGGTAAAGGAGGTGCTATGAAGATGGGTTTAGATGGATGTACTGCAGATGTTCTACTTTTCTTAGATGCTGATTTAATAGGTCTGAAAAAAGCGCATGTTTATGATTTATTAGAACCTGTTTTACAAGATGAGGCCGAAATAACTATTGGGATTTTTGAAGAAGGGAGAGTCTTTACGGATTTGGCTCAAAAAATGATACCAAAACTTTCAGGGCAAAGGGCATTGAAAGCCTCTGTTCTTGAAGGCATCTCAGATTTAGAAGTCGCACGCTTTGGTGTTGAAGTTGCTTTAAACAATCATATAAAAAAGTCCAAACTTAGATTGGAAAAAGTTGTTCTGAGTAACATGTCTCATGTTATGAAGGAAGAAAAGCTAGGGTTTTTGAAGGGTGTTAATGCTAGGATGAAAATGTATTGGGAAATATTAAGTTATATTGTGAAAAAGTAATAAGGTATTTAAGAAAAAACTTTTTTATGATAATGTTTAGCATATGAATGAAAGTGATTGGTTAAGTGTTTTAAAAATAACTAGTGTGACCTTATTGGTTATTCTTTTTGGAAGTTTCTTCTTCTTCATTTTTGAGTTTGGAACAAATCAATTTGTTGAGACCTTC
>SLHS01000067.1 GCA_007136035.1 Patescibacteria group bacterium
TTCCTGCAGGACCAAGAATTTTTAAATCTTTAGCTTTTTGAGAAATTTTCATAATTAATTACCGCCAAATTTTCGATTTCGATTGTTAAAATCCTTTACAGCATTATCTAATTCTTCTTCTGAAAAATCAGGCCAGTGAATATTTGTAAAATAAAATTCACTATAAACTGATTGCCAAGTTAAAAACCCTGAAAGTCTTTTTTCTCCGGATGTTCTAATTATTAATTCTGGGTCTCCAACATCTTCCAACCATGTGTGTTGAGTAATGAGTTCTTCCGTTACGTCTTTTGGTTTAAAATCTTTTTCTATAATTTTTTTTACAGCTTCTACTATTTCTAATCGACCACCATAATTAAAACATAAGTTTAGAACCCCTTTATCGTTTCCTTTCGTTCTTTCTTGTATGTTTTCTATGTTTTTAATAATATCTCTACTTAGTTTTTCCCTTGAACCTAAAAATCTAATTTTTATACCTTTTTGATTAAATTTCTCAACTTCTTCTGTTAAAGCTTTTTTAAGCAATTTCATCAAAAATTCTACCTCTCTTCTATCTCGTTTCCAATTTTCTGTAGAGAATGCATAGACAGTTAACATTTTTATATCTCTATCTAAACACCATTGACCGACTTCTAAGAGTTTTTTATACCCCTCTTTGTGTCCTTGTTGAGGAGTCAGATTCTTTTTTTGAGCCCATCTTCTATTTCCATCCATTATGATACCTAAGTGATTAATAGTAGACATTTAAAATAGATTTAATAATTTATTTGGAGTTTTCTTGTATAAATTTCTCAAAAGATCTGTCGTATGTACTTTCTGCTTCTTTTGAGAAACAGCAAGCAGGTAATTGTTTCTTTTGTAGATGATGCTTTATACATTCGCAACAAATACCTTTTCTTGGACATCCATCGTATGTACAAGGGCAATTAGCCAGGTTTTTTTGTAATTGACATTTCATACCTCGCAATCTTATCATAAAATTATTTGGCATGAAAGAAAAAATGTACTAGAATGAACCTATGGAAAATTTTTGGGAAATTGAAATAGATAGTAGATTACAAGCCCTGATAGTTTTTGTGCTTATTTTTGCTGCTTTGTATTTATTTCGAACGATGATTCTAGGTCGTTTGCGAAAATTATGTATGAAAACAAAAACTCAAGCTGATGAAATACTGGTTGACGCCATTATACATATTAGCCCTATTTTCTATCTTATGGTTAGCACTTGGGGTGCAATTCAGTTTTTGGAATTACCAGAACTGGTAGTTAAGATTGTAAATTGGGTCACTTTAATCTTGCTTATATATTATGTCACTAGAGCAGTCCAAAAACTCACAGAGTATGTTATACAAAATCATATTTTTAAACAAAGAAAAGGGAAGAGTGATTCGGGGATTATAATTAAGGGGTTTATAACTCAGCTAACCAAAGTTATTATTTGGGGTGCTGCTCTCTTAATCTTATTGCAAAATCTTGGCGTTCAGATTTCCGTGCTTCTTGGTGGTATGGGTCTTGCTGGCTTAGCCATTGGTTTTGCTTTGCAGACTATCCTAGAAGATATATTTGCTTTTTTTTCCATATATTTTGACAGGCCTTTTGAAATTGGTGACTTTGTTATTTTTGAAGAAGAAATGGGTACTATTGAAAAAATAGGTATAAAATCTACAAGAGTACGTACCTTACAAGGTCAAGAATTAGTCGTTTCTAATAGGGAATTAACTTCGAAACAAATTCATAATTACAGAAAGATGCAGGAACGAAGAATTGTTTTTACTTTTGGAATAACGTATGAGACTGATTATAGAAAACTTAAAAAAGTCAACAAAATTGTTAAAAAGATTTTTAATAATATCAAAGCAGCAAGATTAGATAGAGTTCATTTTCACGAATATGGTGATTTTTCATTGAACTATGAAGTAGTTTACTATGTTTTAAGTAAAGATTATTATGACTATATGGATACACAAGAGGCAGTAAACTTGGCTTTGTTTAGGGAATTCGAGAATGAGGGGATAAATTTCGCGTATCCAACAAAAAGGGTTTTATTGGATAAAAACTAGAGTAAGATGGAACAACAATACTTACAAATACTTTTAGGGGTGGTGTCTGCTTTGGTGCTTTTTATTTATGGCATAGAAAATCTAAGCAAAGATTTTCAAGGTTTAGCAGCACAAAAATTTCGAACTATAATTTCAAAATTGGCAAAAAATAGATTTACGGGTGCTTTGGTAGGAGCTTTCTCTACTGCAATAATTCAATCAAGTACTGCAGTCTCATTAGTAGTTGTTGTTTTGGTAAATACAGGTGTTATATCTTTCAAACAGAGTTTGGCTATTATGTTTGGTACCAATCTAGGTACTACAGTAACGGCTCAATTGGCTCTGCTGCAATCAACAATGCTGGCCCCAGTGTTAATAATTCTAGGATTTCTGCTCAGGATTTCAAGCCCTAAATTTCGTTTAATTAGTAAACCTATATTTTTTCTAGGTTTTATACTTTTTTCACTTAACCTTCTTTCTGTAAATTTAGCCCCCTTGCAAGAACATCCGGAAGTAATGAATTTTTTTGGAGCTTTATCCGCTCCTCTTTTGGCTTTTTTGGCTAGTGCACTTTTTACTTTACTAGTACAATCAAGTTCGGTGACATCTGGTATGATTGTTGTTTTGGTCTATAGTGGTATGATACCTGTGCAAGTAGCGATTCCAATGATTTTAGGAGCAAATGTAGCTACAAGTACTACGGCATTTATAGTTTCAACAAGACTTAATCTTCATGCTAAAAGAGCAGGTACAGCAAAATTTGTTTTTACTTTTTTAGGTGCGATACTTTTCATGATATTCTTAGCTCCTTTTACATCACTAATCGAGTCCTTTGCTATTTCAGCACCAGCTCAAGCAGCATTAGCGCATCTAATATTCAATCTTACAATAACTTTGCTTTTTCTCCTAATTCTTACACCTTTTGAGAAATTTATACTTTGGCTTGTTAAGGGTGAAGAAGAAGAGATCCTTTTTGAAACGAAATATTTATCTAAAAATGAAAATGTTACTTTTGAAAAACAAATAGCCAACGTAAAAAAAGAAATAGCTTATTCAATAGATATTACGATTAAAATTTATCAGAAGGCTATTAGTATGTTCTATCATCCAGCAAAAACGGTTGAAATGGAAATTGATAAGCTAGAAACTTTGAATGATTATCTTGATGATGAGATTACTTTTGCAATAGTTGATTTAACTAGAAAAAAATTGTCTCAGAAGAATGCAGAACAGACTGTTTGTCTTTTGAAAATTTCCAATACTGTTGAGCAATTAGGTGATTTAGGAAGAGATTTTTCTGATGTTTTTATAAAAATGCATAAATTGAATATACCCAAGCATGAAGTAGATATTGAAGCAACAACAGATATACATAATAAGTTGATGGAGTTGTTTAAACAGGTAGAAGTTGCTATCAAAAACCCAACAAAAA
>SLHS01000030.1 GCA_007136035.1 Patescibacteria group bacterium
AATAGAGGATGGTCCAATAGTTGCCTATTCAGATGGTGCGCATATTTATGAGCAGTACAAAGATCTAGTGAATACACTGAACGCAGACAAATTCTAATTCCCTTTTTTCAGCTATTATGTAGTTCCCTTGAATTGTCGTAAGACAACATATTTATATATGCCAAGGGAACTACACGCTTTTTTTAATGAGAAACTCCTTGTGCTAGCATTGCGTCAGCAACTTTTACAAAACCTGCTATATTTGCACCAGCCACTAAATTGTTTTCAAAACCATAATCGAGGCTTGCTTTTTTTATGTTTTTATAAATATTAGTCATTATTTCTTGAAGTTTTGTATCAACTTCTTCGAAAGTCCAAGGATAATGTGAATTATTTTGAGCCATCTCTATCGTTGATATAGCAACTCCTCCAGCATTTCCTGCCTTTGCGGGTCCAAAAAGTACACTATTTTTCTGAAATAGCTCTATCGCTTCAGGAGTACAAGGCATATTGGCACCTTCAGCTACTAATCTGCAACCATTTTCTATTAAAGTCTTAGCTGCTTTTTCATCCAATTCGTTTTGCGTTGCACAAGGTAATGCAATATCCGTCTTTATTGTCCAAATACCTTTACAATTTTCGTAATATTTTGACCCTAAGTGTGATTTTGTATATTCTTTTATTCTTTTCCTCTCTACTTCTTTTATTTTTTTTACTGTTTCAATATCGATTCCCTTCGAATCAAAAACACAACCATCAGAATCACTCATTGCTACGACTTTCCCACCCAATTCTATGGCTTTTTGAGCGGCATATATAGCTACATTTCCAGAGCCAGAAACAGTTACAGTTTTTCCTTCAAATGTATCTTTTTTGTCTTTAAGTATTTCTCTTACAAAATATATTAAACCAAAACCTGTGGCTTCTTTCCTAGCTAATAGCCCTCCATATGACAACCCTTTTCCTGTTAAAACTCCTGTAAAATCGTTTCTTAGCCTTCTGTATTGTCCATACATATATCCAATCTCTCTCGGTCCTACCCCTATGTCACCAGCTGGAATATCGGTATTTGGTCCTATATGTCTTTGTAGCTCTGTCATAAAACTTTGGCAAAATCTCATCACTTCAGTGTCAGATTTACCTTTAGGATCAAAATCACTACCACCTTTTCCACTCCCTATAGGTAGTCCCGTTAAAGAGTTTTTAAATATTTGTTCAAAACCCAAAAACTTCATAATCCCAACATTTACTGAAGGATGGAATCTAAGACCTCCTTTGTACGGACCTATTGCGCTATTAAATTCTATCCTCATCCCCCTATTAACATGTACTTTGCCTTTGTCATCCATCCATGAAACTCTAAATATTACGGTTCTTTCTGGTTCAATAATTCTTTCTAAAACAGCAAAATCTTCATATTCAGGGCATTTTTCCAACAAAGGTTCGAGAGAACAAAGGACTTCACCTATGGCTTGATGAAACTCTTTTTCTAGAGGATCTTTTTTAACAACACGTTCAATTATTTTCTTAATGTTTTTATTTTTAATTTGCATAATTATTGAATTATAGCTTAATATCGAAGAATAACAAAACTTTTACTTTGAAGGAAGATATTTTTGCAATTTCCCCCCTTTTGTTGTAAGTTGTAACTAATGGGTTAATATTTTTATGTAACGCATAGTGAAATTTTTAAAAATTTTTTTCCTCATCCTTCTTTCAATATTCCTTATATTATATGGTTTTCTTTTCATGTTAAATTTGAGTCTAGAAAGGACTATTTTTAATATTGAGCACTTTAGAAAAATGAATGAAGAACTTGATGTTTTTCCTTCCATTCATGAAAGTTTGGAGTCTAATTTACTAGGAGCTGATGAAGGTGAATTTGAAGTACCAATTTTAGGAGAGATATTTGATGTGGATTGGTTGGAAGATCAGTTCTTTTTAGTCCTTGAAGATGTTTTGTCTTATACGAAAGGAGAGAGGGAATCTTTGACAGCCAAGATAGACTTTTCAGATAGGAAAGACTTATTAGAAGAATTCATAATGGAGGAAAGTTTACCTCCAGGGGAAATGGAATCTATTTCAGGAGAGATGGGAGAGGATGATGATTTCCCTGATGCCTTATATCTAGAAGATCTTTTAGAAGATGAGAAAACAAAAAATATTTTTTCCTATATTATTCTTGTAAGAACTTATTCTCCTATTGTATCTTATGTTGTGTTAGCAGTGTTTTTGCTCTTAATGTTGTTATTCGCTGGTTTTTTGGGTGGTCTTAAGTGGTTTGGAATTAATATGTTTATTTCTGGTTTTATTTTCCTAATATTTCTATTTTCAATCAAAACCTCACTTAATTTAGATCTTTTAGGAAATTTTATCCAAATTCCTGTAAAGTTTGGATTTGTTATTTCTTTGTTTCGATATACTTTTGAGCAGATGATACCTGTTCCTATTGTCTATTGTTTATGTGGATTGTTCATTTTTGTATTTAGTTGGGTCTTTAGTTTTTTAAGGAAAAAGAAGGTTTAAATAAGAAAGTGTATACTTTTTAAACTGCTTTTTCCCATTTTTCTACACCGCCTTTTTTAATTATGAATATGGGGTGTGTTTCTATATTTTTAATATTTTTTAACTTTTTGTAGCTTTCTTTATCACGATTTTCTAACTTTTTTAATAGATGTTTAAATTCATAATTTATTTGTCCTATTGAAACTTCAATTTTAATATCTTTATCAATTTCTTTAAACTTAGATTTATCAAAAGAATAATTTCTTTTCAAACTTTCAAGATATATATAGTATAGATATGTATTAATTGCTTTTATTGGTTCTTCTGCATTTTTAAAACGAACAAGCTGAGGATGATTTGTGTATCCTTTTGTAAGACCTTTCAAAACATTTTTTGCAAGAAGTGTTTCCCTCCAAAGTGCAACAAGCCCTTTAGAGTCTAGATACATAGGGTGTATTGTCCAAATTCTCATAGAGTGATTTTATCATTTTCTTTTGCATAGTATTGGAATCTATATATTTTCTATATAGTAACTAAAGATTCCTTTTAAAAATTTGTTTTCTATTTTTTCTACTTCATTCTCACTGATTCCGACAACAACCTTTGTTTTTTCTCTTGAAATTGCTTTTTTATTATTTAGTCCAAATCGATATCCTAGAACCTTTTTTTCAATTTCTGTGGAATTTTTTAAGATTTCTTCTGTAATTTTGTCCTCCTCTTGTATGAGACGAAGTTTAAGTTTCTCAAGTATATTTTGTTTAATTATGGATATGCGCTGTCTTGTTATACCAAATTTTTCCCCAATATCTTGCAAACTTCTAGAATCATCTTCGTTGAAAGCAAAAACTGATAGGAGTATTTCTCTTTCCCTTTCATTAAGATTTCCAATCAAGTTTTTAATTAT
>SLHS01000064.1 GCA_007136035.1 Patescibacteria group bacterium
CTATTCTTTACGAAAGAATTGCTCTAGCCAACTGAGCTACACCAGCATGGGTGTAGTATAACAGATGCGTAACATGGGCGTAAGACCGATAGTATTTAATATTTCTGTAAAAATTGGTATAATGGTGGTGAGTGATCTTTTAAAAATAAAAAATTTGAAGGGAGAAAAGGATTATGAAGAAAATAATTTTGATTATTATTTTTTCAATTATTCTTTTTGTTGGAAATCCTGCTTATGCAGCGTATGTTGATCGAGGTGATGTTAATTTTGATGGTGTTGTGGATATACAAGATGCACTACTTGTTAAACAGCACATATTAGGTATTAGAGAATTAACGGATGAAGAGTTTGTTCGAGCAGATACTAATAAAAAAGGTGTTGTCAATATAATAGATTTGCTGTTTATAATCAAAGTTCTAATTTTAGAAATTCAAGATCCTGAATTTTTCGATCCAACACCTGAAGAAGTTTTACCTTAAAAGATTTATTTAGATCACTCAAAGGGGGTGTGTTTTAGCAATATATTGCAAAGAAAATAAAAAACACACCCCTGGTTACTATTTTACAAAATACAGAGCGAAAGACGGGATTCGAACCCGCGACCTTCTGCTTGGGAAGCAGACGTTCTAGCCAACTGAACTACTTTCGCAAGTATCATTAATTAAGAAGTAATAGCTTTTTTTACAGCAGTCCAGTCTTTCTTAAGTTGCGTTCCTAACTTTTTAGCTGAATCAGATGAAAGAATATCTTTACTTTTATATTCGTCTACTATTTCGTTAACTATGGTAGAGTATTTCTTTTCATCTATTTTCTCTCCTAGTGCTTTGAGAGATTTTGCTTTTTTCTCTACTTTTTTTCTAGCTTCAGAGTATATATCAACAGCTTTATCCCTAACATTTTCAGCTAATTGTTGGATATCTTTTCTTGTTTCAACTCCAGCTTTTGGAGCGAAAAGAATACCAGCTACAGCTCCAGCAACGGCACCAATAGCTAGTCCTTTGATAAAAGAATCTGTCTCTTTTGACATAAAATTTTCTATTAAAATTTATTTATATACTTATATATTACACTTTATCTTGTTTTTAATCAAAGCCCATAGTGTTGTAAATTCTATTGAAATTTAGTATAATGTACTGAGAGCTGTTCTTTACAATAAAAGAAAAATAAAAAACAAAAATCCAAAAATAGGGAGGAAAAAATTGTGAAAAAGGTATTTAAGGTTGTTGTAAAAACATTGGGTTTAGCGCTTGTAGTATCGATTTTTGTTATTGCCACTAGAGAAATTTTTGAAATAGGAGATGCAGAATATCTCGCCTCTAGAGGTATGTATAAGTTTCTTTGGAACTATACCGCATGTTTATTTTCTGTCCTTTGTGGGTGGATTTACGTTTGGCTTTTTAAAGTCCTTGGTATGGTTAAAAACATCGAACTTTAAACAGCTCTCTCGCCTGGGGTGTATTAACATACATTTGTGTTTATCAATAATAAACCAAATATATACACTTCAGGCCTTTTTTTTATAAATTCAACTTCTTAATCATATAATACCCCAAAGCTATTAATAACGCTGGGCCAATAATCATTATTAATATGTGAGTAAAGGGTCTAGGTTCCCTTTCAAATTCTTCTATTTCTTCTAAAGTTGCCATTTCTTCTTCTAAATTGGTTACATCTTCATCAACTTTTTCAATCTCTTCACCTTCTAGCATTTCAATGCCGGCTAAATCTAAGAGTGTATTAATGACACTTATTCTTCCAACGCTACATTCTTCGTTATGGTAGAGAGTTGGATGTCCACCTCTGTTGGGATCTTTACCACAATCTTCTAGTGCGCTTCTAAATATTTCATTAAAGTCCTCATCATCTATTTTAATTATATTAATGTTTAAAACATTACTTAGGTCATTTTCCTCAATAACTTCTAGGACTTGAGTACAATTGGAGCAAGTATTACAGTGAAAAAGAATTATTTCATCCTCTGCATTTATAAAATTGTGCATAAAAAGTGATATTGAAAGAAAGAGAATACAAAAAATTAGAGCTTTCATCTTTTTTGACTTAAAAAATATTAATACAAAGTATATAATACCATTATATTTATGTATAGGAAATTATGGTTAATCCGACTTTAGATTTAGAAAAAGAGCTTTGGGGAAAAGGATATTTAAAAGTATGTGGGCTTGATGAAGTAGGAAGGGGTCCACTAGCTGGTCCTGTTGTTGTAGGAGCAGTTGTAATTGAAAATGAAGAACAATTTTTAGAAGGTGTCCGAGACAGTAAAACCATGACTGAAAAGAAGAGATTGTTTTTTTACGAAAAAATAAAGGAAGTTTCTTCTGCATTTGGTCTTGGTATTGTTGAAAGTTTTGAGATAGATGAGCTTGGCCTATCAAAGGCGATTCAAAAAGCCATGCAAATGGCCGTGAAAGATTTAGAAATGGACTATTTAATTACGGATGGAAATATTAGAAAATTTGGTGATTGCCCTATGAGAATAGTTCAGGATGGTGATGCATTACACTACTCAATTTCTGCAGCCTCTGTTTTGGCGAAAGTAACTAGAGACAAAATTATGAAAAAGTATGCGTTGGAATACCCCGACTATGGATTTGAAAAACATGTGGGTTATGGTACTAAGCTACATATGGAGGCTTTGGCTAGAATTGGTCCTTGTAAAATACATAGAAGATGTTTTAAACCGGTTGCCAAATTTTTCAAATAATGAGTATAATGCTTTCATTAAAAGAAAAATTTTAGTATAATCGCTAGATATTTGTTTAGGGTCGCTAGCTCATCTGGTAGAGCAACTGCCTTTTAAGCAGTAGGTGCTGGGTTCGAGTCCCAGGCGACTCACCATTTGCATACATCTTTTTCTAAAAAAGAAAATATCCTATGTCTTTATCTCAAGAAAAGTTTGGAAATAATATCGATAGCAATGAAAAAAAATTAGAATATTGTGAAGATATTGTTGAAATAAATTCTAAAGAAACTTCACTGAACGAGGTTTTAGCGATTAATAACCAGTTGAAAAGTGTTAGAGTGAATATTGAAAACATGCCTATTGAGTTGGATAGTATCCTAAATTATGTTGGGGAAAAAGATTTTGTTTTGAAAAATGTAGACGAAATAATCTTTACTCCTATTCTTAAAAAAAATGCAATAAATATCGAAACTGATTATGAATGTTTGAAAAAAAATATCGTTTTTATTAAAACTCGAAAAGAAAGTTTTGGTAATAGAATGACTTACAAAGATGAAATTGATATATTTGATGGACTTGTTTATGAATCGAAGCGTATTGAAAGTTCAAATGAGTTAATAGCAATTCAAAAGCAAATTGAAGTTTTGAAAAAATTTGAAAAC
>SLHS01000031.1 GCA_007136035.1 Patescibacteria group bacterium
AGGTTTTAATTTTTAAATTGAAATCCTTAAGTAAATATTCGAATTGTTCCCTTTTATAATTATTATTTGTGGCAATTAATATTTCTTCCATTGTTCTTTGTTTTTAATTTAATTTTTGGCTGAATGTATTTTACTTAAAGATTAGATTTATTTAAAGGTTAGACTCTTTAAAAGAATTCCCTCTTGTAGAATTTTTTGCACAAAAATGTTATCGTCAAAAATAGCAAATCATGGAAAGGAGGTAAAAAAAAAGATGAGTAGTACAAATAAAATATTAGGTCTGTTGGTACTTGTGGTCGTAGCTGTACTTGCATTCTGGATGATAAACAGAGAAGAAGTGGATGAGATTGTTGATGAAGCTCCAGAAGTAACTCAAGAACCTGAAGAAGTCGTTGATGAAACTCCAGAGGTAATTCAAGAATTTGGAGAGGTTAGAATAGTGGAAGTTTTTGCTGATTACGATAACAATGCTTTAAGCATCGAAGGTGAAGTTACCGAAGATGTAGAACAAGTAACAGTTAGTGCACTTCGCTGGATAGATGAACAAGAATATGAGGATTACACTAGTGGACACAGGGCATTTGTTTTGGATGTTGAAAACGGAAGTTTTTCACAGACTCTTACTCAAGGAGAACCTTGGCCAGGTGGTGATTCTTGGCACGGTCTAAGACCAGGTACACATCAAATTAGAATAGAAGTTATCGAGAATGGCGAAGTTGTTGATTTCATGGATTCGAATGAGTTTTTTGTAGAAGAAAACTAAAGAGTTTTAAAATGGAAACACAAATTCTTTTTTTAATAGCCTTCATAATCTGGAGTTTTCCTTCAGGAATTATTCGTAGTCGCTTTAGAAAAATGGTTTACAAAACAGACAGTTGGTTAATTAATATACAACCCTATTTTCTTGAAGAGACTAAAGTTCTTCTTGGTATGCATAATATTAAAAAAGATGAAAATAGAAGATTAATCTCTTTTTATCGCTTTTATTTAGTAGTATACTTACTACTATTCTTAGGTATTTTGTGTTTTTAAAACTACATGAAAATATTAAATAGAAAAATAGATTTACCAGAACGCATATTTGCAATATCTTTACTCTTTGTTTTACTTTCTTTTCTAGCGTTCTATCTCATCGATTTAAGAAATATCTATGGAGCTCGCGATGCCCTCTTCGAAACAAGTGGAGCATATTTTTTCTTTTCATACCAACCATTCTTTTTCCAACATTGGGGAAGAAACAGTGGTTTTGCAGAAATTATACAATGGACATTCCTAGGAGGTTCTTCTGTAGTTGCTTCTTTTTGTGCTGCAAAAATGCACAACGTAAATAAAAAATTATTTAGATTTTGGATAATAATTTCAATAGCTTTTTTACTAATGTTAATCGAAGATGCAGGAAATTTAAGACACACATTGATGAGTTACATACAGTGGATTTTCGAAGAAAGAGACCAAGGAATCATGGGGACTTTAACTGAGTTTACATATTTTGCAATTCTAGGTGGAATACCCCTTTACGCTTTAATACGTTACTGGAGTGAAATCAAAAATTTCACAAAAACAAAAATATATCTTCTCATTGGTTTCGCTTTTTATGCGCTAGCAGCTTCTTTGTCATTTTTAGGAACTGCTCTAGAAGGTCTTTTGCCAAAAAATCTCTATACAGTAATGGGTGAAAGATTTTATGAATTTGCATTAACTCTAGGAGATCCTCAATTACAAAGTATTTGGGAAGAATGGAATAGTGGTAGTTGGTTTAAGATTGAATTTTTCTTGTTTGATAGTTTAATAGAGGAGAATCTTGAGATTATAGCTTCTGGAGCATTACTAGCTGCTTGTGTGGCGTTTTTGTTGTATATAACGAAAGAGAGGGGAAAAAGAGGAAACAGAACCAATCATTCTCCTAAATAACCACCACAAACATATGTCAAAGTTTCACTATATGGACCAGTTAAAGCTAATGAACTCGCACGTGCACCATAGGTTACTTGTGTATTTACTATTTCTTCTGTCGGGGAGCTGTACAAAAATAATTTAGCCTGTTCTGTCCCCTTCCCTATAGCTCCAAAAATTCCAACTTCTTCAGATGAAAAATCATCTGGCACATTACCTTCTGAAGTATCTACAACCATACCAAAGCCTTCACCTGTTATTAAGTTCACACGACCTTCAATACCCAAAGAAGAAAGTAAATAACCTCCCCCCTCAGAATTGTAAAGGCCAGCATTTGCAGTATCTGGACCACCTTGACCATATACAGCCCAATAGAATGCTTCAGTAGACTCAGTTGTAATACCAAAAGATGAATTCGAATACACTCCCCCTTTATACAAAACACCAAAATCCACAGAATCTTCTTCCAAAGTACAAATTATACTAATCGTATCACTTACCATCGCACTAATGAGTATGTCGTCACTTTCAAGCAAATTTATTTTAAAAGCCAAAAGCTCTCTTTGATCACCTTCTTCAAGCTCCATAACAACTATGTGCTCACCTAACTCACTAGTTGTCGAAAAAACTTCCGGATTATTCCCTATACGCACACCATATCCCAATCCTGAAGACAATGCATCCAAACCTTCAATTTTAATATAATCTCCAGATTCATCTTGGAAACAATTAGCAGTTAAAGAACCAGGCAAAACTTCATCTATTGTCCATTCTTCATAATCTACGGCAGAGGAATCAACTCCAATAACGTCCAAAGAATTCTCAGTTATGCACCAATCACCAGCATTACCTGGAAAAGATAATTTCAAAACTCGATCTTCTGAAACACTATCAAAATCAGAGCTTGGAGCTAACATAACAACCATATCTGTGGGACTCTCCACTTGCATCTTTTCCAATAACAAGTAACCAAAATTCAAAGAATTAGCTACAGCCAGATTAGATATTAATGAAAAACCAAGAAGTGAAAATAGAACTGTGAAGATAAAAAACAAAAAAACAAATTTCTCTTTCAAGCGAATATCTATAAGAAATTAGTCCAAACTCTAAAAAAGTATAACAAAGTAAGTAAAAAATACAAACAAACTATAAGAAAAAGAGAGAAGTACAAAAAGCACATAAACCACACAACAATACAATGAAAAAAACAAGAACCAATATCAGAGACATAGGATTTGCCTTTTTAACTGCCACTGTCTCTTTTTTAAAAGTAACCTCTTCTGCGTCTTTCTTTTTTGGGGCAGCTTGCTGAAGAGATGGACATAGAAACTGAAATTTCTTACGACCAGATCCCCCACTTCCCCGTTTCAACTGTTGAGAGCCACGCCGGTAAACTGCTGTTCGGTTGGCTGGGC
>SLHS01000041.1 GCA_007136035.1 Patescibacteria group bacterium
TACGAAATGTTTTGAACCAGGGGAAAGTAAACGCGGAGGAAAAGCAGGCTTAAGGTTTAAATCGGAAGAGCTCACTATTGAAGATATTGAGTCTGACAATTTCGATTGGGACTTTATCCGGCTTGATGTAAAAGAAACCGATGAGTGCCCCTAGGGGTGCTTTAGGTAATCGGTAATCAGTATTCGGTAATCAGTATTCGGTAATCAGTATTCGGTAATCAGTGTCATAGCTAAGTGCCAGTTACCAGTTACCAGTTACCAGTAACCAGTAACAATAGTTATAACAAATAAACAAAATAGCCTATATGGATTTAAATGAATTTCAGAAAGCTGTATTACAGGGTATACCTGATGAACTGCCGGAACGATTACCCTATGACTCGGACATAAACCATGCACCAAATCGAAAGGATATTCTTACCACAGAAGAAAAAAAACTTGCATTAAAGAATGCTTTACGCTACTTTCCTGAAAGGCATCATAAAGTTCTTGCTCCTGAATTTTTGGATGAATTGAAGAAATATGGGCGTATTTATATGTACAGGTTTCGTCCACGCTATGAAATTACTGCACGTAACATTGATGCTTTCCCGCATAAGTCAAAGCAAGCTGCAGCGATAATGCTGATGCTTTGCAACAACCTTGATTATGCCGTAGCACAGCATCCTCATGAACTTATTACTTATGGTGGGAACGGTGCTGTGTTTCAAAACTGGGCACAGTATCTGCTTACAATGAAATATCTTGCTACTATGACCGATGAACAAACGTTGGTTTTGTCCAGTGGCCATCCCCTTGGCTTATTTCCTTCTCATAAGGATGCTCCCAGGGCAGTTGTAACCAATGGGATGATGATTCCCAATTATTCAAAGCCTGATGATTGGGAAAGGTATAATGCTTTGGGAGTTACCCAATACGGTCAAATGACAGCCGGGTCATTTATGTATATTGGTCCACAGGGAATTGTTCATGGCACTACTATTACGGTGCTTAATGCAGGGCGCCGCCTAAAGGCAAGCCAAGAAGGGCTTGCCGGAAAAGTTTTCGTTACCAGTGGGCTTGGTGGTATGTCGGGTGCTCAACCCAAAGCCAGTGTTATAGCCGGGGCAATTGGCGTAGTTGCTGAAATAAACCCAAAGGCGACCAATACCAGGCACTCCCAGGGATGGGTTGACGAAGTATATGATAATCTGGATAAACTTATTGATAGAATTAATGATGCACGCGCTAAAGAACAAGCCGTATCGCTTGCATACCAAGGAAATATTATTGATTTATGGGAAAAATTTGTTGAAAGAAATGTAAAAGTAGAACTAGGTTCCGACCAAACATCTTTACACAATCCGTATGCAGGGGGATATTATCCGGCAGAGCTTACCTTCGATGAAGCCAACGAAATGATGGCTTCAAACCCTGAAAAATTTAAAGACTACGTCAAAAAGTCTTTAAAACGCCATGTCAAGGCTATTAATACATTGAATGAAAGAGGGATGTACTTTTGGGATTATGGTAATGCCTTTTTACTTGAGGCCGGAAGAGCAGGAGCAGATATATTTAATGAAGACGGCACTTATAAATATCCTTCTTATGTTCAGGACATAATGGGGCCGTTGTGTTTTGACTATGGTTTTGGACCCTTCAGGTGGGTATGCACTTCATCAAAGCCTGAAGACCTAAGAACAACCGATCGCATAGCAGGAGAAGTGATAGAAAATATGATGAAAACAGCTCCCGCTGAGATTAAAATGCAGCTTTCAGATAACCTTCACTGGATAAGACAAGCAGAGGAAAACAAAATGGTTGTAGGCTCCCAGGCAAGGATACTGTATGCTGACGCTGAAGGCAGAATTAGAATTGCAAGAGCTTTTAACAATGCCATTCGTGACGGACTGGTATCAGCACCTATAGTTTTGGGTAGAGACCATCATGATGTTTCAGGCACCGACTCTCCATTCAGAGAAACATCAAACATTTATGATGGCTCCAGCTTTACAGCAGATATGGCTATTCATAATGTTATTGGTGATAGTTTCAGGGGAGCCACGTGGGTATCCATACACAACGGCGGTGGCGTTGGATGGGGCGAAGCTATAAATGGGGGCTTTGGTATGTTGCTTGACGGTTCTGAAGAAGCTGACAGAAGACTCGAATCAATGCTGTTCTGGGATGTTAACAACGGAATAGCACGCAGAAGCTGGGCCAGAAACAAAGAAGCTATGTATGCTATCAAAAGGGCAATGATACACGAGCCTTTGCTAAAGGTTACGGTACCTAATATTGTGGATGATAAAACAACTGACGAATTGTTTTAAAATATAACTGTGGCGTTAATATTGCCAACTTTTATATGCAAGGTATGCAGAGAACAACCGTTGTTTTTGTTACAGGCAGCTTGCTGACTATACAAGAGCATCAACACTTAATTCACATAAATCCTTATTGTAAAAACTTTTCTTTAATTATAACTTTAACTTCTTTGTAATTAATTTTAAGTTTTGGTAATAATTTGCGTGCTACATCAAAGTTTTTTTGCTTGTTATGTTCATCCATAAACTTTGAAATTTCAAAGAGCTTTGATGCTCCTATAGTTGCAAACAGCCCTTTTAAAGTATGAACATGCTCCTGGAATTTTTTAAGCTCCTTTTCATTAATAGCTTTCTCTATATCTGAAAGCAAATCGGAAGATTCATCAATAAACGATTGCATTATTTCCCGTAGAATTTCGGGCTGTTTATTTGTCAAAGACTGAAATTTTTCAATATTCTTGTTGTTTAAAACAGGAAACTTTTCAAAATCCGGATAAGAAAGCTCTGTGTTACCTTCTTCAAAGTTGTTATTATTCATTATCACTTGGTATTGAATTCTTTACTTGAACGTTTTCAATGTACTCTGTAATATCTTGTACAGTAAATATTATTTTTATAGGCTTATCATTATCAGCTTGTATAATATCGCCCTTGAAAGACAGAGTCTTTATCTTTCCATCAAACTGAACGAACCTGGACTTAAAACTAATGTTCTTAAAATCATTATTAATAATCTTGTCAAAATTTTTACGGATATGTTTTCTATCATCAACATGAATCATTTTAAAGAACATTTCATCTTCAAAGAAAAACCTATTTTCAACCGGTATTTCAAGTAAATTAAAAAAGCTTTCAGAGTATATTATGCGATTTTTTATAACATCCCACTCCATATTTCCTAGTTTTGCGATTTTCTGAGCCAGTTCTAATTTTCGCTTACTTGATTCCAACTGGTTTCCCATGTTTTTGACTTCGATAACCTGCCCA
>SLHS01000078.1 GCA_007136035.1 Patescibacteria group bacterium
CAATCAGTAATCTATTCAAAAAAACTAAACCTTGCATATTTACATAATGGGGGTACTAATGAAAAATACAGAAGACAAGGTTATTTTGTTAAATTAAACAAACTCATGCATAATTATCTATTTGACAATGGTATTACAAGAATTTATGGATTGGTAGAAGAGAGTGGTAATTCACACAAGGCTCTTGAAAAACTTAAATTCGTCACAAATTCAAGATATTATATTTATGATAAATAAGCATAAAAAATTAGGGAAGAAAGAATAAGAGATACTAGGGATTTCTTAAATAAAGGAGAATTAGGTATAAATGGTTAGAACCACCTTCTTTTTAAGTTCCATGCTATTTAATATCGCCCACTATTACACTCTTTTTTAGCTTCTTGTTTTCCAAAGTCATCTTCACTATAATATCCTATAATATAAATTAAATAGATTAAAACAAATGACAGAGAGAGCAGAAAATTTAGAAAAAAATAAAGATCCCATACAAGAAAAGCCTGACATTGTTGAAATGTTAAATAAACATTTTTTATTTTCAGAAAATATCCCTCCTATTGAAAATAAAACAGAAATTGTTGGATATAAAAAAATACAAGATTGGTTTGAAGCAAGTAACGAAGAAGCTGGAGCATTTGTTTTATATAATAATGAAGAAGGTGAAGAAGAATCTCCAGATGGATTGAGCTATGAAGATGTTGTCGCGATTCTGAATCTCCCTTTTGATCGCGGTTTAGAATTCAAACCACAATTTTCTGAAAGCATAGAACCTTCTTTTGATTACAATAAAATACCAGAGCTAGAAAATAATAGAGGAGGGGAAGGAAGTGAAAAAAAAGGTTTGTGGGGGAGAAGAAATATATATTTTCACCCAACCTCTAACGAAAAAATCGAATTTCTATATTCTTATTACAAACCTACAAAAACAGCAAAGTTAAGGCTAAACTGTTTTAAATAAAATTTACACTATTTGATAAATTAAGCTTATTTTGCAACGTCTAAACAAGGTAATTAGGGGATAAAAATTCAATAAAAATCATCTCTTTTCAAATTACATGCTATTTAATACCGTCCACCAACCCCATAGTAGGTGTCATCAGTTTTTGATATAATCCTTAAAACTAAAATCCTCTTAATTAAAAATATAATATGGAACACATTCCTGAAACACATATCAGAAGTAATCTATCAGAAGAAGAAAAAGAAAATTTTAGAAAAGAAAGGGATTACTACCTAATGGGGCAAGGTGAAGTAATAAACAAGGAAATGTTTAAAACTCTTAATAAGCTTGGACGTGAAAAAACACAACAAGAAATAATTGCAATCGAGATTGCAAATGAACAAAGTAATAAGCTCTTAACGAAATTTGGTCTACAACCCTTTAACATACCAACAGATAATTACTATATACTTCCTGATGAAATTTTGGGATTTGGAAAAAACAACCCTGCGGGAGCATTTCCTAGGTATAACCTATGCCTATTTAGAGACACTGAAGCCGGGCTGAATCCTGTCATATTTGGCTGTTTCGCTTTTCATGAGACTTTACATCTTAAAAACTATCTTTCCTTTAAGCAACAACAAAAAAACGATGGCCTAAGAATTTACCGTGCAGGAATATCCATCTCTACTTCACAAAAAAACAAAGGAAAAATACCAAAGGTATATCTGCGTGGGCTAGATGAAGCCATAACCACTAAAATGAATGAAGAATACCTAAGCATACTCCTACAACACCCAGAATTTAAAAAAGAAGCTGAATGGTGGAAAAGTATGGAATGTAATCTTTTAAAAAAAGATTATACAAAAGACAAAAAAATCTTTGAAAGTGAAATATTTTGGATAGAACCTTCCAACAAAGAAATTTTTGCATTAGCACACACATTAGAAAGAAGGTTACTTGATTATATCTGCTCAGAAATCCATAAGAAGAAACCAGACAAATATCCCTCTGAAAAAGATGTCTTTACCGAATTTCAACGAGCGCAAATAACAGGAAACATCTTAACTATAGCTAGAGATATTACACATACCTTTGGAAAAGGTTCATTTAGAAAGATTGCAAGTTATCCAGAAGATTGGCGTTTAAAAATACACTTTGAGGCATTAAAACTTAAAAGAAAAATTAATAAAAGCTAAAAGAGTATATCAAAGTCACTCTATTTTTAAGTTCCGTGCTATTTAGCATCATATCGTCATACACCACAAATCTTGAATCTCTGATATAATGGTTACACAAAAAATTCAATGGGAACAAGAATAAATCTTAAAAATATGAAAATCTGTATGATACTTTTGACAAGGGACACAATAGAACTCACCTTGAAGAAGTTAGAGAAGCTGCCTTAAAACTAGGGCAAAAATATTGCCCTAAAAAACTTGAAATTATATATGTTTCAGCGACTCTACACGACATCGGGTTATCAATTTCAAGAGAACATCATGAAAAACATAGCTATGAGATGGTTAAAAAAGATCCAGAGATAGAAGACAAATATCCCAAAGATTTTAATATCATCCTTGAGGCAGTTAGAGAACACAGAGCAAGTACAGGAAAACCAAAATCCACAGTTGCAAAAATAATTTTTGATGCAGACAGAACACCTAAAAATACGGGTAGAGCTTTGAAAAGATCATACGATTACAATAAAAAAATGTATCCCAAACTTTCTCACGAAGAAATATTAAAAGAAGTTGCAAATCATATATATAGAAAATTTGGGCCAAAAGGTTATGGAAGAGATTTATTTTTTAAGGAAACAAGAGAAATTCATAAAAAAGTTTTTGACAAGATCTGTAAAGAAATTGAGCAAGATAATCTAAAGGAAGTAGAAAAACTCATCAACCTTACAACAGATTAATAACGAGATTTTTACAATAAAATAATGCTAAAACTACTCTCTTTCTAAGTCCCATGCTTTATTAATTTCACCCACCATTATTCCTAGTCATGATACAATAAAGAAGCAAAATTATTTTAAAACTATCAACCAAATGTGGGAACCTAACAAAGCACATGAAAAACTTTTTAAAAAACTCTTCCAAGATTTTAAAAAAGGGAAGGAGTACAGAATATTAGACGTTGGATCTGGAAGAACAAGTCTTTTTCTTTTAAACAAGCAATTCCCAAAAAGCGAAATACTAGCAATAGTATATCCTGGAGATAAAAGAAAAATCTCTGGCATAGAAGAAAGTATAAAATCAAAAAATTTTACTTTAAAAGAAATAGATATTTTTAACTA